>NZ_KI912582.1:339216-339452 GCF_000519125.1 Desulfocurvus vexinensis DSM 17965 | reverse complement strand
ATGTTTCAATCCACGCCCCCGCGCGGGGGGCGACCGGAGGCACTCCGTACTTCTGCCCCTATTGCGCAGTTTCAATCCACGCCCCCGCGCGGGGGGCGACTCGAAGTTCCCGTGGCTGGCGTGCATCTCGCGCAGGTTTCAATCCACGCCCCCGCGCGGGGGGGCGACCCGATCTGGAACGGGGTACACCTCGCTCCGATCTGTTTCAATCCACGCCCCCGCGCGGGGGGCGACCC
>NZ_JAEX01000060.1 GCF_000519125.1 Desulfocurvus vexinensis DSM 17965 | reverse complement strand
GGAGGGGCTCATGACCTATTGGGAAGGGCTCGAAATCAAGGCCGACACCAAGGTCAAGTATTACGAGACCGACCACAAGACCGTCACCAAGGCCAACGCCAACGAGTTCTTCCAGACCTTTCTCGGTAATGCAAAGCACATCCCGCACTGGCTGATCTCCTACCGCGATCACGCCTATCCCAACGAGCAGGAGATGAAGCGGATCATCGGCTCCTTCGGCAAGCAGAGCCGGATGAGGTCCAAGGATCACCACTACGCCATCACCTCCAAGCACGGTGAGGCTTCCAACGCCAAGGAGCGTCTGTTCGTCTGCGCTCCCGGGGCCAAGGCCAGCGCCGAGCGGGAGGAAAAACCCGTTCCGATGGCCGCCGCAGCGAACTTCCACACCAGCATCCCCGTGGACATCCAGCTGGGCGAAGGCGAACGCCTCACGACCGAGGCCATGGATGTCGGCTCGGCGGGCGACCCCCAATTCAGCTTCGTGCTCTGTCGCACCGGCACCAACAAGAACGGCGACCACTTCACCGCCGAGGAGTTGTCCGGTCGGCATATGACGGCCGTGAACAAGAAGGTCGATCTGCAACATTCGCAGGAGTTCAACGACATCGTGGGCGGCATCGTCGCCGCCGACTACCTGGAGGACGACAACGGCGGCCGCGTGGAATGCGTCGGTGAGCTGTACGTCCACGACACCCCGGCCGCCCGGCTGGCCTACAAGCTGATGAAGCGCGGGATCATCTCCCAGGTCTCCATGGAATGCGACTACCAGGAAGGCGAATGTTCGGTCTGCCACAAGCGCTTCCAGAACAAGGCCGACTACTGCACCCACCTGCGCAAATTCAAGGGCCGTGATTTCAACGGCCAACCCGTTTTCGAGATTCTGCACGGCGTCACTTTCACCGGACTGGGACTGCTCGACCGCAAAGGCGCGGACGAGAACGCCAGGATTCTGCAGGTGGCGTCCCTTCAGAGCCAGCCCGACCAATCCCAACCCGAAGGAGATTCCACGATGGAAGACAAAACCAAACCTACCGA
>NZ_JAEX01000059.1 GCF_000519125.1 Desulfocurvus vexinensis DSM 17965 | reverse complement strand
GCCTCCAGCCGCAAGCGGGACTTCGATCCCCAGAGCGCCAAGTACGACTTCCGGGTCTTCCTGCTCCACCTCGGCCTGATCGGCGACGAGTTCAAGACCGCCCGCAAGCATCTGATGGCCAACATGCCCGGCGACGCCGCCTTCAAGAACGGACGGCCTAAACCGGAGGACGTCCTTCCGGACGAAACAACCACCACTCTCACCAACGAGGCCGGGCAAGTTCCCGGCCTCACTGTTTAAGGAGGTGCCCAATGAAGATCCTGATCCGCTCCACCACGCTGGACGGCGAACCGATCCCCGGCAGCGGGGAAACCATTCAGGCCGCCGACTGCCTCGAAGTTGTCGAGCTGATGCGCGGCCAGACGCCGTTTACCGCCAGCCGAGCGCCCCGGGACTACATGACCGAGGTGCTCTCCGGCATCGAAGGCGGGCCGACCCAGCCGTTGCCGGAGGAAGCCGCCGCTGCGGCCGCCGAGTTTCTCACCCGTCTGGCGCGGCACGGCCTGATCGAGTTCCTGCCCGACGACAAGGCCAGCGATCCCTGGCCGGAACGTTTCCTCGAAGCCCTGGAGACGGTGCGGCTCTCGGGGCGCACCAACATGCTCGACCACCCGGAGGTGACCCGGCTGACCGCCGAGATGGGTTACCCGGAGGTGGCCGAGTGGCTGGCGGACCACCGGCGTGAATACGCGGTCTTCGTCCTCGAGGGGACGAGGCAGCTCGCCAAGAACTTCGGCGGCAAGGAGGACCCGGCTCCATGTGCGGACAAGTAGGCATCATCTTCGGCCGCAAGCGCAGACGGCCCGACGAGCGGGATTACCTGCGCGAGGTCTTCATCCGCATGCTGTTGCACAGCGAGGAACGCGGCCCGCACGCCTCCGGTCTGGCTTGGCTCAAGACCGACGGCAGCCACCGCATCTTCAAGCGGCCGATGCGAGCGCACGAGCTGGTCTACGAGAAGCCGTTCCAGGAGCTGCTCGGGCAGGTCGACAACGAGACCACCATCCTCATGGGCCACACCCGCTGGCGCACCCGGGGCAATGAGTTCAACAACCGCAACAACCATCCGATCCGGGCCGGGATCGTCATCGGCACCCACAACGGCACCATCTACAACGCCGACTACCTG
>NZ_JAEX01000057.1 GCF_000519125.1 Desulfocurvus vexinensis DSM 17965 | reverse complement strand
CAGGCATGAATCTGGCCCAGCAGGAGCAGCAGCTCGCGCGGTTCGCCTTCCGGCTCCGGAACCACCTCTCCGTTCACGACGGACATTGAAAGCTCCAGGTCGCGCGCCAGACGATAGACGCCTTTCAGGATGCAGCGCGAAAGGACGTCATCGGTAAACAGCTCGCCCTGGGGGTCGGACAGGTCGGTCCGGAGAACGACGACGAGATCAGCCAGCGCCACCTTCCACCTCCGTCAGCCGCTTCTTGAGGGCGTCGATCACCGTTCGTCGTTTCTCGCCCGCCAGGTGGGCTTTAAGTTTGTCAGGGTCCTTTTCGACGCCGATCCGGGAAATAGCCTCGGCTGCGGTAAGATCGGTGATGTCCTCTCGCCGCGGCTCGGCCGACGAGGTTGATTCCTCTCTCGGCTTATCATCTCTGCCGTCCATCCGGGCGAGCCTTCCCGCGGACAACGCCGATTCCATTTGGGGGGAAAGCGCGTCCGTTTCAAAGGTCTCGCCCGGATCGAGACGCAGCTTGGCGTCGGCGATGATCAGGACTCCCGGTCGGATGTTCTTCAGTTTCAACGTCACGGTTCACCTCCGTCAGCCGAGAATCTTGATCTTGGCGAGAATGTCCGGGCGGGTGATGCCTTGCCCCAGTTCCGACCAGACGAGCCAGCCCGTCTTGAAGCGGGTCTTCTGCTCGATGGCTTCGGTCTTGAGATTCTCACGCACCGGCAACTTGCCCACCTCCTCGTCGGGGATGAGCAGCACCTCGTCGATGGCCTGCGCGGCGGTCAAGAGAATGCCGCCGGTCCCGTAGTTCTTGATCACGCCCTTGGCACGCAGCTCGGCCTTGGTTTCCGGGTCGAGATTCCAGCCCCGCAGGTCATTGAAGCGCCGGCCCCGCATGACGATGTACTTCACCGTCAACTCGAGGTCCTGGGGCGGTGTACGGTTTTCTTGGACACCGAATTGGGAGTAAGAGATCCCCAGGAGGTGTTCGATGACGAAGGATGGAATGAGGGGCAGAGGAGCCTCCTCCCCGGTGGAGGGAGGCCATAGGCCGACCGGAACCGGGGATGAGGCACGCAAGCCGCCCAAGAGGTTCTGGGCCAAGCACAAGACCGAGGCTGTGCTCAGGCTACTGCGTGGTGAGGACATCGAGATTTTGAGCCGTGAACTTGGCGTGACCGCCGCCGCCCTGACCCGCTGGCGGGATCAATTCCTTGCTGGCGGTGCCGAGGGGCTCAAGAAGCGCTCACCCAAGGACG
>NZ_JAEX01000056.1 GCF_000519125.1 Desulfocurvus vexinensis DSM 17965 | reverse complement strand
CAAACATTTGCCTCAATTCGTATAAAGCAGACTTAATTAAAGGAAGTGGTTTTTGCCATCTCGTTTTCTGAATCCGACTTACTGTTATGTATATCGCAACCTCTGCTGTCTTGATTGATTGAAAATATCCCCCTGTATTTACCCTTATCAGCTCTATCCTGCTATTTATATTCTCAACCACATTCGTCGTGTATATATACCTCCTCACCCCCTCAGGATATTTCTTATAAACAAAATAATGCTCCTTCTTTTTCAAAAGTCCCTTTATATAAGCTGGATACTTCTTCTCATAACTCTTACATAATTCCTCAAATCTATTTAAGGCCCTCTCATACTCCTCTATCCTCTTTATAATGCTTAACTCCTCATAAAATTTTTTAGCATCCTGCTTAGACATGTTCCTGTTGATGTTCCTTTGCATGTGTACAAAACAAAGCTGATGATCTGTCTCAGGAAAGAGGGCTTTTATGGCTTGAGTAAGGCCAGGAAAATCATCACTCACTATTACCATAACCCTCTTAACTCCCCTCTTTATCAAATCATTAAGTATCTGGAGCCAGTCCTCCTTCGTCTCTGAACCAAAATAAATGTAATAAGAAAGTAAATTTTTTCTTCCCTCCATATCTATCCCGATGATATTATAAATAACTGCTTTTCTGATTCTGTTGGCTTCGGTATCTTTTATCTGAGTATGATAAGCGTCTATAAACATAGCAAACAAATTTTCTGGCAATTCTTTGGTTTTTAATTCTTTGGCTTGGTTATACAATTCTTCTTTAATTTCTTCTATTTGTTCTGGGGAGTAGGGGAGTTTCATAGATTGCAAGAGGGCTTTGATTTTATTGGGGGAGTAGCTTTGGAGAACGAGGTTAAGGATAAAGTCCTGGAAGGATTCATCAGCTTTTTGCCATTCAGGAGGAAGAATAGCAGGTCTGAATTCAGATTTTCTATCTCTTGGGACAGAGATACCAAGGTTACCTAAGAAACAGGCAAGTTGTCTTTCATAGTAACCATTAGCTTTATTATCAATACTATCTCTAAGGAATATTTCTCTTTCTTTTTTCATGAGAGCGTTTAAGAGGAGTGCAGCAGCCATTTTGATACCCTCTTTTGATTCAATTTTTGAGATTTCACTTAAAACTTTTTCTAAATCTAAGTCTAAGTTTTCCATTTTACAGACCTCCTGGTTAGTTTAGTCTTTTAGGTTTTATGTTATCATTAATTTAAAAAATATTAAAAATTTTTATTATGCCTCTAAAA
>NZ_JAEX01000055.1 GCF_000519125.1 Desulfocurvus vexinensis DSM 17965 | reverse complement strand
GCCAGGATTCTGCAGGTGGCGTCCCTTCAGAGCCAGCCCGACCAATCCCAACCCGAAGGAGATTCCACGATGGAAGACAAAACCAAACCTACCGAAGACCCGGCCGCCAAGACTGAATCTGACGCGGCCAAGAAGAAACCGGCCCAGCAGGAAGGCGATCCTGCCCGCGTTTCCGACCTGGAAAAGGAAAACCGGCAGCTCAAGGCCCAGGTCGCCGAGCTGCAGAAGCGCGTCCAGGAATTGGAAGCCGAACAAAAGGCGGCCGCTTGCCGCTCCCGGGCCAAAAAACTGCTCACCCGGCTGGAGAAGCAGGGGCTCTCCTTTGCGTCCGATGAGGACCGGGAAGCCGAGCTGAAACGCCTGGCCGAACTGTCCGACGAAGCCTTCGCCGCCACCGAAGCCGCTTATGAGCGCCTGCCCAAGTCGGCCAAGGCGGACAAGGACAAGGAAGAGAAACCCGCTGACAGCGACCAGGGCGGCAAGCCCGCCGCCAAGGCATCGACGGAAACCCCGCTGCGCAGCGACGCCGGTGTCAGGCCCCACGATGTGGACGACCGCAAGGTGTCGCTCGAGGACCGTCTGCGCGACGGGTTCATGGCCGCTTACCGCAACCGTGTCGGCGAGGACTCTCCCGAACACTCGCAAATCAACGCATAAGGAGGAAACACCATGTCATTCATCAATCCGTGTCACCGCAGCCTCGCCTATGGCGACGGTCACATCCAGGGCGATGGCCAGCTCGGCCAGGTGGTCCGCGTGGTCGGCGACGACCTGTTCGCCGTCAACACCGATCCCACCAAACGCTCCTTCGGCATCCTGATCAAGGATTACGCCGGTGGCGAAATGCCCGGCATCTATTGTGACGGCGGCGTTTACGAGACCGACGCCTTCGAAGGGACCGTCGTCGCCGGAGACGACCTGAAAGTTTCGGCGAGCGGTCGGCTGACCAACGGCGTCGCGGCCGGAGAGCACGTCGTCGCCCACGCCATTTCCGTACAGAGCGGCGTCCTCAAATTCCGCCTGCTCGTCTAACCCAAGGAGCCAACGCACATGAAAACCAATCAGTTGAAGATCCATTCCCAGGAATACATGGAAACCATGGCGCGGCTCATGAGCGAGGCTCTCGAGTCGCCCGAAGGCATGCGGGCGCTTGCCGCCGCCATCGCCGCGCCCATCGAACAGGAGATCAAGCGCAAGGAGATCTCCTCGCTGCTGCTCACCAAGCACACGTTGCCCAAGGGCGAACGTCCGGTCTACCAGAAGAAACCGACCGTCAA
>NZ_JAEX01000054.1 GCF_000519125.1 Desulfocurvus vexinensis DSM 17965 | reverse complement strand
ATACAGAACAAAAACTCCCTGAAAGCATATGCACTGGATTACCCCTTCGGCGGATACGGATCGTTCCCGTGGCTGTCCTTGTTCTGGATCTTCCCGTCCTTGCCGTAGATGTAGAACTCGGTGCCCTGGTTCTGGCTGATCTTGCGCCCGGCATCAACGGCATCCTGCTTCTTGTCGAAGTGACAGCTGCTACGGGTCGCGCCGTCTTTCTTGACGTCCCAGCCTCCATTGGCTTTCCAAATTAGATGATGTGATCCGGGATGCTCGATAAACACTTCCAAAAATAATTTTCACGTAAATTTAAGCATTCCGTAACAATACATTAACAATGCCCGGGTAGTTTGCCATGGTCATATAGATATATAGCCAGAAGGAAACGAAATGAGTTCGTAAAAAACGGAATGCCAGGAGACCGCTTGCCTTCTGAAGGTAATTTGGCTGAGCAGTTTGGTGTAAATCGACACACCTTGCGCAGGGCTGTTGATGAACTCATTACTGCGGGAATGCTTGAACGATTACATGGCATCGGTGTTTTTGTTTCAGAAAAACATCTTGATTATAAATTGAAATCAAAAACACGGTTCACACAGACGTTGCATGATTTGGGAATGACAACAGATTGTGAAGTCATGAGAAAAAATGTCATCGAAGCTCCAAAAGGAGTGGCGGACGCCCTGAAACTGAAAAACAAGCGAGATGTTTTATGGATTGACACATTGCGTTATGCGGACGGCATTCCCCTTTGCGTTATTTCCCATTTTTTACCGATTTCGCCGTTTGGGGATTCTTTGCGTGATTATGACGGCGGCTCTCTTCATGAAGTACTTAATGATCAATTCGGCCCGTTGTTGCGTCTGGAAAGTTTGATCACCGCTGTCGTTGCCCCTGAAGACGATGCAAAACTACTGCGCGTAGTCAACGGACAACCGGTTTTGCGGGTTAAGAGCCTGAATGTTCTTGAGCAGGACAATACCCCGGTGGAATACGCGGTAACAAGATTTCGGTCAGATATGATTCAGTTGCGAATCGACATGAACGACAGCGTTAATCATTGGATGTGAGATTTAACGAAATTGAAACATTCACGACACGTAACGATAACATGCGCACTGTATCTTTATTGCTGTCGACAGGATCAGGCGGTCTGATCATGTCTAGATAACTATACCAGATAAGGAGAAAGAAGAGATGAAGACGGTCTTGAAAAAAATTGGTGTTTTTTGCGCCGGAGTGGCGGTATCAGCCATGCTTGTGCTTCCGGCTGTGGCCGGAGAACTCGTCATGGGTCTGATTCCGGCCGAAAACAACGAAGAGATGATCAA
>NZ_JAEX01000053.1 GCF_000519125.1 Desulfocurvus vexinensis DSM 17965 | reverse complement strand
ATCGAAGTCCGGATTACCTGCCTTGCGCTCCTGCAGATTGAGGTAGCTGGTCAGGTTTTCGGAGATAAAGCGGTAGAACAGCATGCCGAGCACATAAGTCTTGAAATCCCAGCCATCCACGCTGCCGCGCAGATCGTTGGCGATGCGCCAGATGGTTTTGTGAAGATCTGCGCGTTCGGTTTCCTTGTGGTTGCTCATTCTGCCTTATCCTGTCTGTTCTTGTCCGCCGCGCCGCCAGCCTTCACCCACTCGTCGACCTCGTCTTTCTTGAACTTCCAAAGACGGCCCATGCGATGGGCGGGCATCGCATGCTTGTCGATCCAGCGGTAAACGGTGTCGCTGCTGACACCGAGGTATTTGCCTATTTCGTCTACTGATAACCAGCGGTCTTCTATCTCGGCCATATCTCCAACTCCTCAAGGGCGATTGGTTTTCTTGCCACGCCAGAGGCGGTAACGGGGATGCTGGGCGGAGCTTCCCCAAATTAAAACGTCCTTTAATATATTTAGGCAGGGGCCGATTGTCAAACGTTTTCGTCCGGATAAAGCCGCAAAGGTCTGCTCACGGGCGTAACCACTCGCCGCTGGCGACTCTCTCCGCGTAAGGCGGGCATGGCATCCAGTAGATCCAGGCAGGAACCGAGGTGCGCCCGCACAGCACCGCCACCATCACCCGCTGGTACATGCTGTGCCCGCCGGGCCGAAATCCTTCCAGCCGGTCGATGGGCGGCAGATCGCGCTGCGGATCGGTGAAGGTCACCAGTTCCCCATGGATCAGATCCCAGTCGCCGGTCGGGCGGCCGAAGCGCGGTGTGGCGATTCCCTGTTGCTTGCGAGCATCGGCCAGTGGGTCGGCGGTGCCCCGGGCCAGGATCAGCCCTTCCGGCACTTCGAGGGCCGGGAAACCGGCGTGGAGGTGGTAGAGCCTGCCCCAGACCACGGCCGGTTCGATGCTGCGGGCCTGAGCGCAGAAACGTTGATGGTTCCAGTAGCCCTGTTTCAGGGTACCGTAGACGAAGAGCCGGAGGATGGTCTCGGGACTGTCTTCCGGGTTTGTGCTGACTCGGGCCGTCCCTGGCCCTCGCCCTGCGGGCGCACTTTCAGTGCGTCCAAATCCGCTGTCCTGCGGATTTGTCAGCTTCGAGGATTCTCCAATGTTCATGCATTCACTCCTTCGGGCAGTGTCCCTTTGCGCTTCTGGGGTATGAAGCGGAATTCGCTGTTTTCGATGGCCCGCACATCCTCGTGGCGGATGGTGAGCATGGTCATGGGCGGCACCTCAAGCTCGCGCCAGCCCTTCTCGTTGTCCACGGCAAAGTCGATGAAGGCGGGCTCCGAGGCGTAGAGCACCACCCGGTGCTGGCGGTGGATACGCAGGCAGAGCGGCTTGTTGCCCTTGAGCACGGTGATGGTGC
>NZ_JAEX01000052.1 GCF_000519125.1 Desulfocurvus vexinensis DSM 17965 | reverse complement strand
ATGGGGCAAGTGGGTCATTGAGGAGGTTGCCGAAACTCAGGATGCCTTCCTGCCCGGCGGCGTGCCGCGTAAGCAGACCTTTCACCTCAAGCTCGGCTCCTACGGGGAGGATGCCTGATGGCCCGCTACGTGACCAAGGACGGCGACATGCTGGACTGGATCTGCTGGCGGCACTACGGCGACCGCCCGGGCGCCGTGGAGGCAGTGCTGGACGCCAACCCCGGCTTGGCGGACGCCGGGCCGACGCTGCCCGTGGGCATGGTCTTGACCTTGCCCGAACTGGGCACCTCCGAGGCGGCGCAGCCCGTGCGTCTGTGGGACTGAGATGCGCCCCGAATTCCGCGTCATCGCCGACAGCAAGGACATCACCGCCGCCGTAAAGGACAGGCTCCTGTCCCTGCGGATCACGGACGAGGCCGGGTTCAAGTCCGACCTGGCCAGCCTGGCCCTGGACAATCGCGACGGCAAGGTGGCCATTCCCCGCACCGGCGTGGAGCTGGAAATCCTGCTGGGCTACAAAGAGACTGGGCTGGTCAGGATGGGCGTGTTCAAGGTGGACGGCGTGAGCGTCACCGGCCCTCCGGATGCCCTGTCTATCTCCGCCCGGGCCGCCGACATGATGAGCGGCCTTAAGGCCCGCCGTACTCGCTCCTGGGACGATACGACCCTGGGCGACATGATGCGCACGGTGGCCCAGGAGCACGGCTACAGCGCCCGGGTCAACGCCGACCTGGATCGGGTGGGCCTTCCGCACGTCGACCAGACCGAGGAGAGCGACATGCAACTCCTGACGCGCCTGGCCAAAGACAACGGGGCGGTGTTCAAGCCCGCAGGAGGCAACCTGGTCCTGGCTCCGCGCGGTGAGGCCAAGAGCGCCTCCGGCGCGGCTATGCCCTTGGTTCAGCTCGCGCGCAAGGATCTCGTGAGTTGGACCATGCAAGCGGCGGACAGGGGCAAATATCAGGGCGTCGCCGCGTACTGGCACGACCACGACGGGGCAGAGAGGACTGCCGTCACCGTGGGCGATGGCGAGATGCTGTTCACGCTGCCCGGGACGTACCCGGACGCAGACGCCGCGACCCGGGCGGCCCAGGCGAAGCTGGACGCCTTCCAGCGCGGGACCGCGACCCTGGACCTCACGCTGGTCGGCAGGCCGTCCCTGGGCGCGGAGTCGCGGGTGAGCGTCACCGGCGTTCCGGGCATCGTCGGTGAATGGATTGTGGCCACCGCGCGGCACACCCTGGACGGCCAGGGCCTGCGCACGGAACTCCAGGCGGAGACGCCCAAGGGCGCCGCCTAAGGCTCTTTGACAACCGAATTGCAGACGAGATTTGAGGAACAGGCGGGGGCGCGCCAACGCCCCCACTGGCCCGGTGCGGACACACCGGTCCACCGCCCGAGGACGGCTGCTCCATTCCCCTGATCAGGGTGGAGATTCCCTAACAGCCACGGGCATAATCGTAAAGAGCGACATGAAAAGCCCAATCAAATGGATAGGCGGCAAGTCGAGGCTTGCCGAGGAAATCATGGGACTGATCCCGCCCCACCAGCGCTACGCGGAGGTGTTCGCTGGTGCGGGG
>NZ_JAEX01000051.1 GCF_000519125.1 Desulfocurvus vexinensis DSM 17965 | reverse complement strand
CGGTCGATCCGGTCGACGGCCAGGGTGACGTCCGCGTCGCAGCCAGCGGTGGAGGCGAGCAGCAGATTGCTGATGCCGCCCTGGTTGGCGGTGAGGTCGAGACCAGCGTTGAGCCTGGCGCGGCCGAGCTGGAAGCAGAGACGGTGTCGAGATTCCAAGGGCAGGCGCAGGTCGTACTTGGCCTCAGCCCGTTCGACCGGTTCCGCTTGCGTGTCGAAAAAGAAGTCCTTCTGCCGAAAGCAGTAGCGCAGCGCGGTCTCGCCATGGGTCAGCGGCTTGCGGTTGAGATGGCTCTCGCCCAGCCCGAAGCCGCTTTCCAGAACATCCCCCTCGAAATCGCGGCCGGTGTAAATGGGCGTGCAGAAGGAAACCCGGTCCTCGCCGACGCGGGTGTACGGAAGCCGCCAGTCGTTGAGGGCCTTGTGGTTCAGTCGCATCCGGTTCTGGCGGCCGTGAAAACGGGAGACCTTCACGGCGGCCCGGTCGATCTCCGGGAGCATCTCCGTGGTACTGGTGAGCTGCAGCAGCTCCCAGACCCTCTGCTTGTTGGTCAGGTGACGGCAGGAACCGAGCGAGGAGCGGCCAAGGACGAAGGTCTCGTCGAGAAACGCCAGCACGATCCTGCGCACGGCGTTGGCATGCCCGAAGTCGAGCATTGCGCCGCCTTCGATCCATTCCAGGAGGAACTGGAGCCAGAAACAGCGGGTGCCCGCCGGGTGGTGAAACACCAGGGCGTCGCGCAGCCCCTCGGTCTGGTTGAGGCACAGCACGCGAAACACGCCGAGGCTGAACACCAGGCCGGGCAGCTTGGCTTTGCTGAGTCGGGAGCGGGCATTGAGACGCAGAGCCGAGCGGAAGGTCTCCTGCAGTTCCCCCTTCCAACCGAGCGCATCGAAGTCGCGTTCGATGGCCGGGATGGTGCCCTTGCGGCGATAGATCTCGACCGCCTCCCGCACGCGGCGGCGCTGGCAGTCCGGCGAACAGGTGCCGTCCACCTCGAGACCGACGAGCCTCGCCAGCAGCGGCAGGAAGCGTTCGTCGCAATGATCGACATCGAAGATGGTCGGGAAGTCGTCGATGGCCTGCTTGAGTTCGTCGAGCGTTCCGGCGGGAAGGCTCAGAAAGGTGCGCAGGTCACCGGCCTCGTCGTTGTGCTCGTAAAGCGGCGGCAGCAGGCCAAGCAGATTGTCCTTGAACCAATCTGACATCAACCGGCCCTCCGCAGATCGAGGTTGACGCTGCCGAGAACCGGGATTTCGCCGTGGCGCAGCTCGATGTCCTGCTGGGGTGCGTAGAGGTGCATGTGGCTGACGCCGCGCACGCCGTCGATCAGGGCCACCAGGTCGGAGAAGTGAATGGTCTGGCCAAAGGAGACTTGGTCGAAGGAAAAGAAATCGGAGAGCGCGGCTTCGATGCGGCTGCGCACATTTTCCAGCGGTTCACCTGGCCAGATGTAGACCTCGGCGTCGATGGAAACGGGCCGGTAGATCGGATCGAACAGGTTGATCTCGACTGTGATGACCTTGCGGCGTTCGAGAAACTCCGCGAGGTCCCGCTTGAGCAGCGCCGAGGGCATTCCGCCGCCGTTGGGGGCGATGGCCAGTTGGACGTTGTAATAGCGGATGTTCTGACAGGCATTGGTGTCGAGCACCTTGGCCTTGGCGACGCTGGGGTAACCTTCGGCGAGCGCCTGGTAATCCTCCAGGGTGACGGCTTTCCAGAGACTGCGTAGCTCCGCCGGTGCCTGTCGCCGGGCGTGTTCGAGGGCTTCCCGCGACGCGCCGCCGGTGGCGGGCACCGGATTGGTGACGGTCAGGGAGACCTGTCCGCCGTCGAGGTAGACCGGGCTCAGCAGTTGGGTGATCCGGTTCGGACCGAGATTGCCCTGGTCTCCGATGGTCTGCAGATAGCTGACGGTGATGGCGCTTCCCTGAGCGGGTACAGCGCCGCTTTGCCCGTCGCCGAAAATCAGGGTGGAGATGTCGAGGGCGTCGAGATCTGCCATGAAATGGCGGCTGTCGGCCAGACTGTCCTGAAAATGATCGACCTCGCTCCAGGCGTCGTCCCCCACCGTAACAGTGATGGTGCCCTGGGCGATGACGTCGCCGGTCAGGCGGAAGCGCTGGAATGGCAGGCCCGTCGACGTGAAGGTCTCAGTGCGGCGCACGCCTTGACGGGCTGGGATGTCCACCGAGAGCACGCCTCGCGGGATGAGGCCGTCCTCGACCGTCTCGAAATCCGCCTCGCCGTCACTCAGCAGGGCGCGGCATGCCGTCCCCGCCGGAATGGTCAGGTCCTTGCCGAGCGGGGCGGAGAGCCGGAAGCGCAGCGTGGTGGTGGAGGCCACCGGCGAGTCCAGCCGGTAGCCGATGAGCTTGCAGAGGTTGATGACGTTCTG
>NZ_JAEX01000050.1 GCF_000519125.1 Desulfocurvus vexinensis DSM 17965 | reverse complement strand
AAAATTTTTTCGGGGATTCGTCCATGCGCTCGGGCATGACTTCCGTGCGGGCCAAGAGGCTGCGCGCCCGTTCGCGTATCCTGCCGTAGTGCGAGAAATCGCTCATCAACAGACGCTCGGCGATGTTTCCTCCAGCGGAAAAATTGAAATTGAGGCCGAGATGCGGGTTCTGGTAGACGATGCCGAAGCGGTGGTTTCTCAGCCAGCGCTGCTGTGCCGCATTCAGGCTGAAGAGGTCCCACTGCCGTTCGCTGTCGAAAAAGACGGCTTCGCCGTGCGATGGCGCTTCATCGAAGAAAAGCATTTTCACGATGGTCGATTTGCCGCTGCCGGACTCTCCCATGATGCCGAGAATCTCTCCGGCGTGCAGGTCAAAACTGATATCGGCGGCCGCCACCACCGATCCACAGTGTGGGCAGACATTGCTGCCGGACTCCGGCCCTGTGCTTTCCAGACAGCGAGAGCAGCCAGATCCGTGAATCTTGCCAAGGTTTCTTACTCCAAGAACTTTCTTCATAGCGCGGCCTCACCTGCCGATAATATGTGTGCGACGATTCCCTGATTGCAGTAGTCCGAGTCGGAGCATTGATAGATTCGCACGCCGTCATCGCGGGTGAATTCATCCAAAAAGGAATCCGTCGCGCCGCAACGGTGGCAGGATCGCCGCAGCCCCTGCTCGTCGGTGAAATCCTCGGTTCTGAAAGCGATATCGTCGAAGGCCAACGGCTCCGCGTTGGTGTAGGGCGGCACGGCATAGATTTTTTTTTCACGCCCGGCTCCGAACAGGATCAGCGCGGGCGACTGGTTGAGCTTGGGTATGTCGAAACGTGGAATGGGGCTGGGGTCCAGCACGTAATGCCCGTTGATGCGCGTCGGATAACGGTGCGAGATGGTGATTTCATCGAAACGGACGATGTCTTCGTACAGCTTGGTCAGCAGCCGTGAATAATCCCCCTCGCCGTGCATGATTTTGCGCCGGGCTTCCGAAGGCTCAACGACAACCAGAGGGTCCGGATAAGGAACCTGCAAAACCAGAACCTGGGCGTTCGTCAATTGTCTTTCGGGGACGCGATGACGTGATTGGATGAGCGTCGCCTCCCGGGTCTGTTCCGTTGTGTCCACTCCGGGGCAGGTCAATTCAATAAAATGACGTAAATTGACTGCGTTCACCGAATCATCCGCTCCCTGATCGATAACCTTCAGGGTGTCTCCCCAGCCGATCAGGCTCAGGGTCAGTTGCAGTCCACCCGTGCCGAAGCCTCGCCCCATCGGCATTTCGCGGGAGGCGTAGGGGGTCTGGTAGCCTGGTATGCAGATAGCTTTGAGGATATTTCGCCGGACTTCCCGCTTGGCATACTCATCCAGGAAACCAAAGCTGTATCCGGCTTCATCCTGTGGTAGTTCGTAATATGGGTTCATTTTTTATTTCCTCTTTTTTGCTCTGCTTTCGCCTGGGTCGTGCGCAACCGGTCCATATCCGACTGGAACGTCACATAGTGCGGCATCTTGTAATGGTTCGCGAACCCCATGGAATCCACGCCGTCGACATGCAGGACAACAAATTCCGGATCTTCCGACGGATTCGTCGGACCTTCCTTCATGCCCTTTTGCAGGGCGCGATCCAGTACCGCCATGGATATGGCCTTGGTTTCGTTGTGACCAAAGCAGGCTCCGTAGCCGAGCGTGAACACCGGCTTGCTCTTGTTGTCGCTGTTTTCATACATGGCGACCACCTCGCATTCCGTGATCAGCACCTCGCCGGCCTCAATCTCTTCCCCTGTTACCGGATGGGGTAAGTAAACCGGGAGATAACCGACGCGCAGTTCGGCGATGGTCGGATGAATGTCGCCATAACCCCGCATGTTGGAATAGGCGAGGGCGAGGAGCGATCCGGTCTCGGCCCGCGCCATGCTCGACAGCACCGCCGAGCGCGGAATGGGGAAAATGAGGGGTTCTCTCGTAATGTCGAAAGGCTCGATGTCGTGGGCAGGGGCTTTCGGCAGCAAGCCGTCCTTGCGCAGCGCCTCCACAACCTTGGGAAAGGTTTCCGGCAAAGCATCGCCCGGAGTGTCGGCCATGAACTTCGCGGCGATTTCCCGAAATACCTCGGGAGACTCATCCGCCAGGTCGATCCGCATCAATCGCAGCGCATAATCATAGGTCGGCCCCAGCATCTGCCCTCCTGGTATGTCCTTAAAGGCGCTGGAAATGCGACGGATGACACGCATGCGACTGGTCTCCTGTACCGGCGTCGACATCAGGCGCGGCTTGGTGGAACGATAGGCACGCAGGGCGAATGCCGCCTCAAGCGTGTCCCCTTGCATCTGTTTGATCGCCAGGGCGGCCAGGCGCGGGTGGTACAGCCCACCTTCGGAAACGATTCGTGAGGTGAGCAGACGCAATTGATTCTCGATGGCTGAAAGAGAAAGAGGAACGCCCTGCTCTCCCTCGGCGGCACGCAGCGCTTCAAGCGCTTCCTGTGACCCCTTGATGGCGATGCCGCCACCTTTGATCGCTACATATCCCATGATTTTCCTTCCTTTGTCGTGATCCGGGTGGTGCGCGGCAAGGCAATGACTCGCGACGCGTCGAAGAGAATCATGTCCACCCCCAGGGGAAACGCACCATTCCACTCCTGCCGCTTGCACAACCAGGCCGCGCCCAGGCCCGAGCAGGCGACTTCCTTTACCGATTGAATTCCAGGGCCTCGCAATACCAGAGGTTCGCCCCGGCCGAGGTGTTCAACACGCAGAATGATGGTCGCTCCCATTTCGGGGCACTCCAGAGAACCGAGGCCGGGAGAAAACATCGGTGCAATGTCGCCGCGAGCGACGATGAACCGCGCTTTTTCCGGTGTCTCCCTGTTTGTCTCAAGTTTTGACCAGTCATGATCGTCAATCATGTGATGCGGGTCGGCGACGGTGACTTCTCCATCGGTCAAGGTTGCCAAAATCATGCGCAACACGGTGAAATCCTTGTTCTGGATTTCCGGCGTCATGGCTTCAATACGGCCAGGGAAGGAGAAGGCGGTCATCAGTTTGCGAAAAGAGAGTTGCTGCGCCGCTGGTGACCATACGGAGGCGAGTGCTTTGCTGTTTAAGTCAGTGTTCATATGTCATTGTCCTCGCCAGTTGCATCGAGCAGAGAAAAATCGACGCGGGTGCGCTTGAGGATCACGCTGCGGGAAGCTTCATCGCGCAAAAGCCGCCTTGCTCCTTCCTCAAGTAAAATTTCGATGTTTTCGCTGCCATTCAATTTATTGGCAAGAACA
>NZ_JAEX01000049.1 GCF_000519125.1 Desulfocurvus vexinensis DSM 17965 | reverse complement strand
GAGATTTTTCCTGCACGAGCAGAAGGCGTTCATTCCTTCCTGCGCCGATGTCGACCTGACAGTTTTCAAAAAACAGATGACGGCCATGGTGGGACCGACGGGGTGCGGGAAATCATCCGTGCTGAAGTGCATCTTTCGCACTTATCTCCCGCGTAGTGGCCGGGTGCTCTACCACGACGAGGCGGGACACACCACTGATCTGGCGCAGGCGTTGGATCATCGGATTCTGGAACTGCGGCATTCCGATATCGGTTTCGTGACCCAGTTTCTCCATTGTCTGCCGCGAAAAAAAGCCTTGGATGTCGTCAGCGAACCACTGATCTTGCGGGGCGGAAAAAAAGAGGAGGCCCGAGACGCCGCTGCGGATCTCTTGCGCCTTCTCAATGTCCCGGAACGCCTCTGGCACGTGCCGCCCGCCACCTTTTCCGGCGGAGAAAAACAACGGATAAACCTGGCGCGAGGACTCATTTCAAGCCCCCGGCTGCTGTTGCTCGACGAGCCCACGGCCAGTCTTGATCCGGACACCACCGAACGTGTCATTGATTTGCTTTCAAGCATCAAAACCAGGGGAGTGGGCATGCTGGCCGTATTCCATCACCCCGAACTGGTCCGCCGACTCGCGGATCATGTTGTTGAATTAAAGTCTCAGGGTACGGAGGCCCTGGGCATGGAGGGGAATATATGATGAAGAGAACCTTGCTGATAAATGCCCGGGTGGTTTTGCCAACCGAGGCGCGTGACGGCGTCGCCGTCCTGATCGAGGACGGGCGCATCGCCGCCCTTGATCCGGACGGAGCGGGAAAAACGGAGATCATCGATCTTGCCGGAAGGATTCTTATCCCAGGCATGATCGACCTGCATTGCGACGCCCTGGAAAAAGAAATCGAACCGCGACCAAATGTGCATTTTCCCCTGGATTTCGCCTGCGCCCAGGCCGACAAACGCAATGCGCTGGCCGGGATCACCACGGTTTTTCACGCCCTGTCGTTTGCCAACCATGAACTGGGGGTGCGCAACAATGCCTTCGCCGCCGAGATCGCCCGTGCCGTCCACACCTGGCGGCCCCATGCACTCATCGATAATCGGGTGCATGTCCGCTATGAGGTCACCGATGATACCGCGCCTGCGGTACTGAGTGAACTCATCGAAAAGGGCGATGCCCATCTGATGTCCTTCATGGATCACAGCCCCGGTCAAGGCCAGTTCCGCGATGTGGAGGCCTATCGCGACTACCTCGCCCGCACGTACAAAACAGACGAGAACGCGCTTGACGGGATTCTGGCCCGCAAGCTGGAGGCCGCACAGGGAGCCATGGCTCGCATGCGGTCCCTGGCTGAAAAGGCCCAACACCACGGGGTGTCGATCGCCAGTCACGACGACGACTCGCCGGACAAGGTCGCCACGGTGCGGGCGCTTGGCGCAGTCATCTCCGAGTTCCCGATCAACCTCGAAACCGCCCGCGCCGCCCGCGAAAACGGCTTGGCCACCCTGTTCGGAGCTCCCAATATCCTGCGCGGAAAATCCCAGTCGGGCAATATGCGGGCGCTTGATGCCGTCAGCAATGGGGTAGCCGACTGCCTCTGCGGCGATTATTCCCCTGCTGCGTTGCTGCCATCCATCATGCGTCTGCCTTCTCTTACGGATATTTCCCTCTGCCAAGCCGTGGCCATGGTGACCGTCAATCCGGCGTGCGCCGCAGGGTTGTCTGATCGAGGAGAGATAGCGATTGGCAAGCGTGCGGATCTTGTCGCCGTGAAGATGCTCGGTTCCCTGCCGCAGGCGGAAAGAGTCTGGGTGAATGGAACATCCATCGTCTCAGCGTATTTCGATCATGTGTAAGGGGCTACGATGAAAGCCCGACTCATTTACGTCATGGGGGCATCGGGAAGCGGCAAGGACAGCCTGATGCGTTACGCCCGGGAAAAACTGGCCAAACACTCCAATATCGTTTTCGCTCATCGCTATATCACCCGTCCAGCGGATGCGGGAGGTGAAAACCATGTGTCGCTCACCCCGGATGAATTTTCCTCGCGGGTTGCGGCCGGGCTTTTCGCCTTTCATTGGCAAAGCCACGGCCATCATTACGGGATCGGCATCGAGATCGACCAGTGGCTTGCAAGCGGCGCGACCGTCATTGTGAACGGCTCCCGCGAATACTTGCCCCAGGCGTCCGGTCGATATCATAACGTGGTGCCGCTCTTGATCGAGGTTTCTGCGGATGTCCTCCGGGAACGGCTCCTGAGCCGGGGCCGCGAAACCAGGGAGCAGGTTGAAAAACGTCTGCAACGTCACCAGATTCTTGCAGGCGCCTGCGAGGGCTGTCTCAAGGTCAATAACGACGGACAGCTTCACGAAGGCGGTGACACTTTGATCGGTCTCATCCTGCATTATTCCGTGAATGACTGTTTACAGCCCGACAGGCGTATTCATTCATGAGCACACTGAACTCAGGAATCCTTCCGTCATCCGGGGAAGTTGATTCAAGACATGACTCCCGGAATGGCCCGAAGCCACCGAAAAACACAGGTGGTTTGCGTTTAAGCTTACTGGGGACAGGCGACGCAGGCGGTGTGCCGCTTTATGGGTGCAATTGTCCGGCCTGTGAACGGGCACGGCTCGATCCACGTTTCATACGGCGTCCAAGCACGGCGCTTGTTGAATCCGGCGGCACGCGGGTCTTGATCGACGCGGGGTTGGTCGATCTCGTCGAGCGGTTTCCTTCCGAAAACCTGACCGCGATCCTGCTCACCCATTTTCACCCCGATCATGTCCAGGGACTGTTTCCTCTCCGCTGGGGCACAGGCCCACGGATCGATGTCGGAGCGCCTCCCGATCCGGAGGGCTGCGCCGACCTTTACAAAAACAACGGCTTGCTGAAGTTTCACCGGCTCCAGGAATTCAGCCCGGCTCTCTTTGGTGACGTGACGGCTACCCCTGTTCCCCTGGTGCATTCCAAGATGACCTTTGGCTACTGCCTTGAAGCGGGTTCGGCAAGGATTGCCTATCTTTGCGACACCATCGGCCTGCCGCCCGGCAGCGTGGAGTTTTTTAAACAGTGGCGGCCTGATTGCGTTATCCTCGATTGCTGTCATCCACCTCTGGAGAGGCGGCCACGTAACCATAATGATGTGCGCACCGCATTGGAAAGCGCGGATGCCATCGGAGCGCGGAGGGTGATCCTCACCCATGTAAGTCATGAGTTGGATTTGTGGCTGATGGACCACGCAGGAACCCTACCCCGCCACGTTGCGGTTGGAAGGGATGGAATGGTAATCGATGATCGAAATACTGAGCCCTCAAGGTAATCACTTGGTTTGAGTAAACACTGGGATGCTTATTCGATTTTTATTTTTTGACGGGGCAAGACTCGAAGATCTTCCTATAAGCTTATTCCCCCGCCAGGCTCAGCCAGGTTTGCGCTACATCGAGCATGCGATTGGCGTAACTCCACTCGTTGTCGAACCAAGCCATGAGTTTGAGCAGCCTGCAGGCGCTCACCCGGGTCTGAGTTCCGTCGATGATCGCCGAGCGGGGGTCGGTGTTGAAATCGACCGAAGCGTGGGGCTCTTCGGTGTATCCCAGGAGCCCCAGCAAGCGTCCTTCCGAGGCTTCACGAAAGAGGGCGTTGACCGAAATGGCATCCGCAGGACGACGTAGGTTGATGGCCAGGTCCATCAGAGAAACATTGATGGTCGGTACGCGCAGGTGCAGACATTCGAAACGGCCGCTCAGGGCGGGCATCATCTTGCCAATCCCCTGACTCAGGCCGGTATCGACCGGGACCATGGACTGCATGGCGCTGCGGGTCAGCCGCAGATCGGTGTGGTGATAGCTGTCGATCACCGGCTGGTCGTTCATTGCCGAATGGATGGTCGTGGTTACGCCGTTCTCGATCCCGTAATG
>NZ_JAEX01000048.1 GCF_000519125.1 Desulfocurvus vexinensis DSM 17965 | reverse complement strand
CTCGGTTCGCTGACGGTCAAACAGCTCCAGACTCTGGCTAAACAGAACGGCGTGGCCATCGCCCGGACCAAGGCCGATTTCATCAAGCTACTCGACCTGGCCGAACCAGGGATCGATCACGGCGACCTGGCCGGAGCGGCGCTCAGCGCCAAGCTCAAGGAACACAAGATCGGCCTGCTGCGGACCAAGGAAGAACTGGTCGAGTTGCTCGGACTGAAGCAGGCGGAACTCAAACAGGCCAAGCTGCTCGCCGCCCAGATGGCGAAGATCCCGCCCGCCGAGGGGCTGGAGGGCATGACCGCCCAGCAGCTCAAGGAGATGGCGAAGGAGAACGGCATCTCCCTCAACATGACCAAGCAGGAGACCATCGAGCTACTGGACAAGCTGGAACCCGGCGTGGACCACAGCGGACTGATGGGCAAGGAACTCGCGGCGGCCAAACAGAAGCACGGCATCGGCATCCTCAAGAACAAGCAGCAGCTTGTCGAGGCGCTGCAGAAGAAGGCCGGAGCCGACATGGCCGAGTCGGTCAAGAAAAAGGCAGTCGACGAGGCCAAACAAAAGCTGATCCTGAAACAGAAAACGGCCCTCGAAGACGCCGCCAAGGCCGTCGTCGTTCCCGACACGCCGACCGGATACAAGGATTTCCTCGACGCGATTGCCAAGGCGGAACAAGCGGTTTCCGGTGGCACCGATCTGCCCCAGGAACTGCTTGTGGCCCACAGCAAGGAAATCGGCTTCAAAAAACAGCTCTTCCAGGACCAGGTCGGCAAGCTGAAATCGGCGGAGCTCAAGACGCTCGCCAAGGAGACCAAGGTCCAGTATTGGCAATGGGCCAACAAAGACGAGCTGACTACGCTCTTCACCGAGACCGACCCGGCGAAAATCAAGGCGGTTCAGGCCAGCATCGACACCAAGCACGCAGCCTGGGCCGAAAAGCATGGCGGCAAGAAGAAAACCGCACCGGCCAAGCCCGCCACGCCGAAGACGGAAACGCCGAAACCGGCTCCACAGCCGATCCCGGTCAAGCCGCCTGAGCCCAAGATCGGCAAGAAAGGCGCGGAGTTCGCCACCGTCGATACCGCGTGGCAGCAGAAGGGTCTGTCTTCGAAATTCAAGAAATCCGGCAAGGCCGCTGTCGGCGGCGCACACGAAAAGGAGTTCTGGACCGATGAGAACGGCGACAAATGGCTGTTCAAGCCCATTGGCCGCAAGGACGATGAGTTCATCGCCTTCGGAGAGGAAGCCGCCTACAAGATCGGTCGCCTGATCGACCATCATTCCATCGAGGTGCGCACCATCCAATTGAACGGTCGCACCGGCTCCATCCAGAAATGGCGCACGGATCTGCGGGACGACTTCGATTTTCGCAACATCCTGCCCCAGGATCTGACCACCATCGAACTGGAGCAGATCCAGCGCGAGCATGTGGTCGACTGGCTGATCGCTAACCACGACGGACATTCCAAGCAGTTCATCCGTGCTCGGGACGGTCGCGTCTACGGCATCGACAAAGGCCAGGCATTCAAGTTTCTGGGCCAGGACAAGCTCTCGCTCGACTATCACCCCAACGGCGTCTGCGGCGAGGAAGAGCCGTTTTACAACAAGGTCTTCCGGGCGGCCAAGGAAGGGAAGGTACGGGTCGATCCGAACGCGACCCTGCGCTACATCCAGGAGGTCGAAAGGATCGCCGACGAGGATTACCTCGATCTGCTGCGGCCCTACGCCGAGGGACGGTTCGCCAAGGACCCGGCCGGGCTGCGGCATTTCTACGATCTGGCCCTGGAGCGGAAACACAATCTCCGGCGGGACTTCGAGGGTTATTACGCCGATGTGCTGGGGGATCGGGGGTTCCGTTTCGACAAGCTGAGTACCGCCACCGGCAAGAAAAAGCTGCTCTCCTCAACAGAGGAAGCCCTGGTCGAGGAGGCCCGCAAGCTCGGCTGGCAGGGCAAGACGCTGCCCTTCGACAGCGGCGACGTGGAAGACCAGAACGCGCTGATCTTCACCGAGAGCTTCAAGGGGAAGAAGCGCACCGTGGTCAAGATGAAGATCCGGCCGGATACCGACCGCCGCATCGACGAGGTGCTGCGCAGGTATGTGCAGACGGCGGCCGGTGAAAAGGGACAGCCGCTGGTCGAAGACAGCTTCTTTCCGACGATTCTGGACGCCGTCAAAAACGTCAACTTCCACGTGGGCGACGGCAAGTACAACCGGACCAAGATCGACAAGGCCCTGCGCCTGCGCAAGAAACTGGAGACCCTGCAGAAGAGCGCCGACCCCAAGGTCAAGGAGATGGCGGACCACTATCTGAAATGGGTGAAGGAGATTGAGGAGTCCGTCGATTGGGACCGGGCCACCAATGGCGTTTTCGAACAGTATCTGCCCAAGCTCGACGCGCAGAAACCCAAGGAGAAACCGCCGTTTAAGGTGGAGCGCGGCAAGGTGACCCACACCAAGCGCAGGATCGGTTCCGGCACCATCACTGTAGAGGCCGACGACATCGACAATCGGGCGCTGTTCAATCACAACTCCCGCATGCAGGACGGACACCAGTACACCGTCACCTTCGAGGACGGCACCCGGGTCCGCTATCGCCCCTGGTCGGACACCAACCTCTATGCCCAGCGCGGCGAGCTGGAAATGATCCTGGAAGGCGACGCCACCCCCGGACGGGTCGAGGCGATGCTGGAAAAGCTCGAACAGCTCGGCATCGATACCCGGGTGGCCACGGCGGAAAACGCCGAGCAGATGTATCTCGAAAAGCTCGCCTACATACGCAAGACCGACAAAAGCGCCGACTTCAAACGGCTGCAGAAATCCCTCGACGACCGCAACGCCACCACCACCGAGCGGGTCCAGGCCCTGCGCGGCTATTGGCAGAAGGAACTGGGCGTCCAGGACATCACCCAGCTTTCCGGATACAACCCGCTGGGCGAATATCAGGCGGGCTTTCTGGACCGCGACGCCAAGGGCGGATACCGGCACCAGTTCCGGTTCGACATCACCGAGGAGGACCTGGAAAAACAGATGAAGGGCTATTCGCTGGTCCACGATCTGACCAACGGTGAGAGCATGTCCGGCTTCATCGACTTGATCATGGAGAACAACGGAGCCATGGTCAGCACGGTCGAGAAGATGCGCATGGGCGTGGCTCCGGGAGGAATGTCCCCGGTGGCCGACATGCAGACCGGTGGCGCGAGCTATTTCTTCACCCGAATCAAGAAGCAACCGGCCAGCGACGCCTCACCGGCCCTCTACTTCAAGAAACAGATGCTGCGGCGCATGGACGCCATCAGCTATGACCATGACGCCTACGGCAAGGTGATCGACGACTACGTGCAGCGCAACCGGGGAGCCAGTATCGATGATTGGAAGCGATTCTCGCAGCGCCATGGCAACGAGACCATCTTCAAATACTCGGTGACACTGCTGGACAACATCGAGTTCATCGTGGCCAGAAGCGACAACGAACGCCGGGAGATCATCCAGAGTTTCACCAGGCGTGGCATCAAGAAACTGCCCGACGGGCGCAAGGTGGAGGACATCGTCCATACCCCGCAAAGCTGGAGCAAACGCAAACAATGACCATGAAGGACTTTATCGAGCAGGAGAAACGGCGGCTGCAGGAATCGCTGCACTGGTTCAACAGCCGGGGCAGCCGCATGACGGTCAGAGAATCCGGGGATCTCTTTCTGGATACCCTGGTGGACAGCTTCACCGTCACCCGGATCGCACCCCATTTCGACGCTGCTGGCAACCATCTGCGCACCGATTTCTGGCTGTTGTGGAAGGCGCTCGGTTACGACGAGGGCTTCCAGCACGCCCACACCATCAAGGTGGTGGATGTCCGGGTGGAAGACACCCTGACAGCCGAACATGACGGTAAGAAGGCCGAAGGGTGGCTAATTGTCGATCTGACCGACAACCTGGGCCGCATTCACCATGTCGAAATGATCGAGCCGGTCTCGGAGCCCGAACTCGCGGCGGACTGGCAACGCTGGATCGCCTACAGGAAGAAAAATGCCGAGAGATTCCGCCTGATCGACGACCAGCTTCTGGCCGAACATCTCCGGATCGCGGAGGACTGGTCATGAAACTGCGCTATA
>NZ_JAEX01000047.1 GCF_000519125.1 Desulfocurvus vexinensis DSM 17965 | reverse complement strand
CGCTACGGCATGACCACGGCAGCCAGTATGTTTCGGACGTATTCCAGGACGAAATCGCCTTCCTGGGCATCAAGAGTTCTCCGTCCTATGTGCGTGAGCCGCAGGGCAACGGGATCGCGGAGCGCTTCGTGCGCACCCTCAAGGAAAACCTGCTCTGGGTCAGGCACTTCGACACGGTTGAAGAACTGAGACTGGCCCTGCTGGAATTCAAGGAAACCTACAATCGGGAATGGATCGTTGGCCGACACGGGTACAAGACCCCGGCCCAGGTCAGAAAGGAGCAGACCGCCCCGGTGTCAATAGCGGCCTGATTAGCGCAAATGAGTGTCCAAAAAACTGTAGACCGCTACAGGGTCGGCATCGGGTTGATCCGCCATTGAAGCCAACGCGTCGAAATCGATGCCCCGTTCGCCCAATTGGTCGATAATCTCTTTCCGATGGTTGGGGTCGGCCCAGTCATTCCGGAGTTCGGCCGCGTTCCGATAAAGCGTCCGCACCTTTTCCGCGGTGTAGTCGGTAAAGCGCACGACCCGGAGCTGGTTGCCGTCGGCGTCAAGCTCATAGACGAGGTGGGCGGAAATCTCGACCTGGCCGCCATCGAAGTAGAATTTGCGCCTTTCGGCGGGAGCGCCGTCATCCGGAGGGAGTGGATCGACAATCACCTCGTCGCCCGCTTCGGGTTCTTCCTCCGGCGTCACGACCGCTTCCGAATCGGTGGGCCGGCCTTCCTCGTCGATATGCTGCTCCGTTTCAATGGACGGGTCACCGTCGAAGTCCGGGTCGGCGAACATGCGGGTGGCGGACCCGGTGTAATCGAGGATACTGAAAAAGAACTTTCCGTAATCGTCCCGGACACGGGTCCCACGCCCAATGATCTGTTTGAAATCCGTCATCGAGTTGATGACCCGGACGAGCACGACGTTCTGGACCGTCGGTGCGTCTATGCCCGTGGTCAGCATCTGCGATGTGGTCAAAATGACCGGTGTCCGGCGTTCAACGTCCTGGAAATTGCTCAGATGGCCTCGACCGATGCCGCCCTCGTCGGACGTGACGCGGCACACGTAATCGGAATGCTGGCGGGCCAGGTCGGAATTCAGGTTGTTCAGCGCGCGGCGCATCTCGTCAGCGTGCTCCTGATCGACACAAAAAACGATGGTCTTGTCGAACCGCCCCGTCTTATTTAGAAATCCGGTCAAATGCCTGGCGACGGCCTCGGTCCTGGCTTTCAAAGAAACGATTCGTTCGAAATCGTTGGTGCGGTATTCCTCGTCCGGGATTTCCCGGCCGTAGCGGTCAAGGTCTCCCTGGCTCGGACGCCAACCCGCCGCGTCCCAAGTGGTGATGACGCGGTGGACCCGATAGGGGGCCAGGAACCCATCGTCGATCCCCTGGCGTAGGCTGTATTGGTAGATGGGGTCTCCGAAGTAACGGTACGTATCGGCGTTGTCCTGGCGGCGCGGTGTGGCCGTCATTCCGACCTGGAATGCCGGTTCGAAATACTCGAGAATGGCCCGCCAGTTGCTGTCCTCCTTGGCGCTTCCTCGGTGGCACTCGTCCACGATGATCAAATCAAAGAAATCCGGCGAATATTCGCGATAGAGTCCAGGTCTGCGTTCGTCCCGGGCGATGGCCTGGTAGATCGCGAAGTACATTTCCCGGCTCTTGTTGGCCACGCCCCCCTCTATTTTCCAGCGCGCATCGCCAAAGGGAGCGTAGATCTTGGCCATAGGATCATCGACCAGGACATTGCGATCCGCCAGATACAGAATTCGAGGCCTCCGGTAGTCCCCGGTTCGGTTCCAGCGCGATGACCAAAGCTTCCAGCAGATCTGGAACGCCACGACGGTTTTGCCCGTCCCGGTAGCCATTGTCAGCAGGATGCGACGGCGTCCCTGAAGAACCGCCTGAACGGTTCTGTTGATGGCGATCTCCTGGTAGTAGCGCGGCGATTTGCCGCTCAAATGATAGGCCGGCGCAAGAAGCCGTTCCGCCGACTCGGGGTTGAGCCGCTCCGAATTGACCAAACGCGCCCACAGTTCTTCTGGTGTGGGGAAATCTGCTATCTCACGCTCGAGACCGGTTATGTAGTCAAACTCGACGATCCCTTGGCCGTTGGTCGCATAAGCGAATTTGAGGCCGAGGATTTCCGCATATTCCTTGGCCTGTTGAAGACCCTGGCCCGACGTGGCGTATGAGGGTTTCGCCTCGACCACGGCTATGGGCATGTCAGGGCGGTAACGAAGAATGTAGTCGGCGCGCTTTCCGGGTCTTCTGCGTCCCTGGCGGCCGGACACGATGATGCGGCCATCGGTGAACGTGACCTGCTCGTTGATGCGGTGCGGTTCGTCATCCCAGCCCACTGCCTGGAGCTTGGGAACGATATAGCGGCGGCAGGTATCGGCTTCGTTCAAGGCCATGGCTATCCCCGCCTCCCGTGTTCATCTTCCCGCTTCAACCATTCGTCGATGGACTCCCGATGGAAACGCAGGTGGCGCCCCACCTTTTGCGAGGGGATCTTTCCCTCCCGGACGAGCTTGTAAAGCGTCGACTTGGGAATTTTCAGATAAACGGATAACTCCTCTATGGTCAGGACGTTGTCCGATTTGTTTTCCATCAGAAGCACCTCTGCGGTTTCCAAGTGAGTTTACCCTCATTATACCTCATCACAGAGATGTATTTTACAGTTCGTGTCAGTTCGTGTCAATTGTTTTCGCTGGAATATCCAAGCCATGGCCAGTCAAAGGCCGGTTTGTCACCATGCGCCGTTTGGCAACCTTTTAAAACGATCTGTCGAGGTGCCTCCGGCGACATAGACCCAGGCAACCAGCCTATTTCCCCGGTTCATACATACCGGGACCAGGACGCGGCGATAGAGGCAGGGACCGCCGGGGTGAAACCCCTCCAGCCGGTCGATGGCCGGAAGGCGGTTTTCGGGATCGTCGAAGGTCAGAAGCTCCCCGTACACGGGGCCCCAGGGCGCGCCTGTGCGCTTATTCGGGAGCCGGTCGGGGTTTGGCTTGGGATTGGACATGCGGGCCGTCACGTGCACTTGTGTGGCCACGTCGGCGAGCGGGTTGGTAGTCCCGACGGCAAGGACGTCCTCCTCTGGAAGCTCCAGGACCGGGATGCCGGAAGATGACTCGAAGAGGCGGCCGCGGACGACAGCGTCCTCCACCGTCAGGACGCCCCGGCAAAAGCGGTCGTGGTTCCAGAAACCGCGCTTCAGTGTCCCGTAGACGAAGAGTCTCAGCATTCCGGTTGTGTTCGGCTTCAAGGGTTCTGTTGGGTTCATTGCCTGGTTCATTGGGGTGTCTGTCATTGTTCCTCTCTCTTTTTCTCCTGGGCGACGAACTCGAAGGGCTCCACCGAGTGCGCGGCCAGGTCCTCGCGCCGGAACACCACCAGGCTCATGGGCGGGACCGGAAGCTCCCTCCAGCCCTTTTCCTCCGCCAGCACGGCGTCGAGGTATGCGGGGTCCGAAGCGTAGAGGACGGCCTTGCGGCGGGGATGCCACCACAGTTCCAGCGGTCTGTTCCCCTTGAGCACAAAGACGGTGCCCGGGTCGGTCCGGCAGGCGATGACGGCGGTGATCTGCCCGCGGCAGCGCCGGAGTCGGGCTTTGAACCGCTCGATATCCATGGCACCGTCCCGCGCGGCGTTCGCGGCCAGGCGGAACAGAATCTCGCTGTCCACCTCGGCGAAACGGCGCAGCTTCCAGCGGCGGAAGAGGTAATCGGCGTTGTAGATGGTGCCGTTGTGGGTGCCGATCACCTCCCCGGCGCGGATCGGGTGGTTGTTGCTGTTGACCCGCTCGTCCCCGCGGGTGCGCCAACGGGTGTGTCCGAGCAGGAGCGTGGCGCGGTTGTCCATGGAGGCAAGGAGTTCGGCGAAGGCCTTGTCCGTCACGAACCGCTCGGCCGTCACCGGGCGCTTGAACAGCCGGTGGCCGCCGTCGGCATCGAGCCATGCTGCGCCGGTGGCATGGGGACCGCGCTCCTCGCTCAGTAGCAGCAGGCGGATGAAGAGCCAGGCGAGGTGGTCCCGCTCCTCGGCGCGCCGTCGCTTTTTTCCGAAGATGACGCCTGCGAGCCCGCACATCAGGGTTTCCCTCCCTGCGGATCGACGATGAACCCGCGGAAGACACCCTCGGCGTACTCCTTCGGGTGCTCCTCGATCCAGCGCGCGGCATCGGGATATCCGAGCTCCCCGGCCAGCCGGGCGACAACGGGTCGGTCGAGCATGTTGGTCAGCCCCGAGAGCCGGACCGCGTCGACGCCTTGCCAGATCAGGGCTGGAATCGGTATCCGTTCCGGTTTGTCGTCCTGCACCTCGGCAAGACCATGTTTGATCAGCGCATCGAGGAAAGATGCGGCCTTTTCCTCGGGCGTGTCGCCCCGGACCGCCAGCTCGACACCGGCCAGCATCTTGGCGTTGCGCAGGACCATGTCGATGTAGTCCTCGAGATCCCGCTGGTCGGAAAAGAGCGTGGCCCCCTTCATGGCGTGGACCACGTCGGTCACCGTCGCCCCGGTGAAGACTTCGCCGTCTTCTTCCAGCGGCTGGGGCGGTGTACGGTTTTCTTGGACACCGAATTGGGAGTAAGAGATCCCCAGGAGGTGTTCGATGACGAAGGATGGAATGAGGGGCAGAGGAGCCTCCTCCCCGGTGGAGGGAGGCCATAGGCCGACCGGAACCGGGGATGAGGCACGCAAGCCGCCCAAGAGGTTCTGGGCCAAGCACAAGACCGAGGCTGTGCTCAGGCTACTGCGTGGTGAGGACATCGAGATTTTGAGCCGTGAACTTGGCGTGACCGCCGCCGCCCTGACCCGCTGGCGGGATCAATTCCTTGCTGGCGGTGCCGAGGGGCTCAAGAAGCGCTCACCCAAGGACGAGGCA
>NZ_JAEX01000046.1 GCF_000519125.1 Desulfocurvus vexinensis DSM 17965 | reverse complement strand
CCCGCCCCTGGCCGTCCACCAGGATCAGCGGCTCGCCTTTGCCCGCCTCGGCGCGCATGGCGTCGAGCTGGCCTAGGCCACCCTTGTAGTGCGGGTAGATGGTCCCGGACAGATCCAGGGTCTCTTTGCCCGGCCCCAGGAACTGCAAGGCCGGAGCGCGGCCCACGCGGTCCTGCTCGGTCCAGCGGAAGGAGGTCTGGCGGCGGAAGTCCTGGTACGCGGCGGTGTCCATGGAAAAACGGTAGCTCCCCAGGGCCATCATGATTCTAGTCGCCATAGAGCGCCCCCGGGTCCGGGTTGCGCAGCAGCGCGGCCACCTTCTCGGCCAGTTCGCGGGCGGACTGTCCGGGCTGCTGGTTGATGGTGATGTAGACCGTGGCTCCGGCCATGGCCTGGGCCGGTGCGCCGGGCGCGGTCGACGCGGGCTGGGACGTGGCGGCTTCGGCGATGGCCCCTCCGGCCTTGTCGCCGACCCAGTCGCCGACCAGGCCGCCGAGCATGCCGCCGATCACGGTGCCCACGACGGGCACGACAGACCCCAGGGTCGCGCCGATGATGGCGCCCCCGGCCCCGCCGCCGAGGCGACCCAGGCTGCGCCCGAGATCCATACGGCTGCCGGAGGCCGCCGCGCCCAGCACGTCAGCCACGCCGAGGATCGCCCCCAGGGGCCGGAAGACGCGGCCCAGGAGCCGCCCGCTCCGGCGCAGGATGCCTCCGCCGGTACGAGCTGCGCCCCCGAGTTCTGCCCGGCCCGGCAGCCGCCTTGCCCGCTTGGCTCGCCCCTTGGAGAAATCGCCGCCAGCGCCGCCGCCGAAACCGCCTCCCGGCCAGTTGGTGACCATGACCGGGACGGTGCCGCCAGCGCCCGCGCCGAGGCTCTCGAGTGCGTCCCCGGCACCGCCCTTCTTGCGCCCAAACAGCATCCGCCCGACGCGACTGATCTTGCGCCCGGCGAGCAGGCCGCCCACGGCCAGGCCGCCGATACCCAGGCCCGTGAAGAGCCTGTCCGCGCCCTTGTCACCCAGGGCGTTTAGGACGTCGGCGGCGTACTGCATGGGCTTAGTCAGGTTTCGGTCGGCGAAGCGCTCCCAGGCGACCTTAAAGGCCCCCAGGGACTTGTTGAACGTGCCCGCCACGTCGGCGGCGTCAGCGTTGAGGAACTTGGGGTCCGTCGTCACCTTCAGAGCGGCTTCCAGAGCAGTCTTGCCACCTTCGGTCATCAGGGCATCGAAAACCTTCTTCGATTCATCCGTCACAACGCCACTGTTCAGCAGCGTTTCTATGTCCCCGCCGACAGCGGTGATCATATCCAGGGCTATCTCGTGCAGAGGGCGGGCAACCTTGCGCCCTTCGGTTTGCAGGATATCCTGATCCCACATGTCCACACCCAAGCCTTCCAGCTTGTCCGTGTTCTTGACCAAATCCCTCGACAACGCCTGAATGGAGGTGGATGTGACGGCTGCTTCTCCTGTCGCGGTCTGGACCGCCTGCATCAGTGCTCCGACTTCGATCAGTGCCTGTTCGCCCTGGCGGCCCAGGGCCGCATAGCTTGCGGCGGTTCGGGGGAGATATCCCACCAGATCTCGGGCTTCGACGCTGCCAACCTTACCCTGCCCCAGGATGATGGAGAGGGCGTTTTCACCACTGGAAATGCCAAGGTTCAGTTTGGCCGACGCAATGAGGTCACCGACCTCCTCACCCGATGCGCCATACGCCTGGACGCCCTTGGCCATGGACTCCAGGTTGTTCAGCGCACCAGCATAGTCGCCGGTCTTCGCTACGTACCGTTCGGCAGCCCCGAACAGCAGGTCGGGGTCCACGCGGATGTCCTTGCGGGTGGCGACGCTGTAAAGCTCCTTCTTGAACTTCTCCATCTCCTCCCTGGATATCTGGGCGGTGTTCTTGAAGCGCACCAGACGTTCTTGCATGTCGCCCACGCCCCGGACTGCCATGCCCAGGCCGACGCCGGAGATCAGTCCGGTCCAGCGGTTGCCCACCGCGTCCAGGGCTTTGTTGGCCAGCCCGGCCTGGGTGTGCATGGACTTGAGCTGACGCAGGTTGTCGCCCAGGGCGCGGCCCATCTCGCGGCTGCGGCGGGCGACGCCCGAGAGGGCGCCGCCCAGGCTGCGGGTGCTGCGATCGGTGCGATCGACGGCGGTGCGCTGCCGGTCGGCGGAACGCCCGAGGCGTCCCAGGCCGTCCTCCGCGCTGCGGAGGGTGCGGCCCAGGGAACCATCGGCGCGCGCCGTGAGGCGCAGGGAAGCGACCAGGTTGCGCATGGGCTAGGCCTTTTTCGCCTCTTCGATCTCGGTGGCGACCTTGCCCCACTTGACCAGGTCGGCGGGGGACATGGCCAGAACCTCGCGCAGGGGCTGATGCAGCGCCCTGGCCACCCGCGCGGCGGCGAGCATCAGCGCGTGATCGTCCTGGGGCAGGACACGCCCGGTCAGTTCGTCGTACGCCTCCAGGAGCCGCTCGTAGTCGGGGAAGTACAGCTCGTCGATGAGGCTGGCCGGGACGCCGCAGCAGGTGGCTACGATGGCCTTTTCCTTCTGGTCGGCGTCGGTCTCCCCCTTGCGGGCGGCGAGGATCTCCTTGACCTTGGGCGTGCGCATGGTCAGCGCCTTGTATTCCACAGCCCCCTCGCCTTCGCCGAAGGAGATGGGGTGTTTCAGCGGGATGTCCTTCTTCATCGTTTAAACTCCCTTTGAACGTTGTCAGTTGGTGATGCGCTCATAGACCCTGGCCTGGAGGGCATTGCTGAGGTCCAGCGCCCACTGGGCACCATCCGCAACCTCAGGGAACACGGCTTCAATCGCATTCCAAAGGTCGTAGAAGGCCACACTGTTCGCACCTTCCGGCGCATTGCGGTATGCGTCGGCGAGACGGCGAATCTCCACCACCCGGTCTCGGGGGATGAACATTTCGCGTCCTTTCGCCCGTTGCGGGGCCTTGAAGAATCCAAACATCAAGTAGCTCCTTGACGGGTTACAAGCCCAGGGCTTTGCGCTGCCCGGCCAACTGGTCGACTCCGCCGATCTTGCGAACCATGTTTTCCACGTCGATTTCCACGACCACGCGCCCGGAGATGGTCAGCTTGACGTAGGTACAAGTCACAGACGCCTTGAGGGTGCTGTTGTCGCCGGATTTCCAGGTGCCGGGGTCCAGTTCATGGAACAGGCCGCGCACCTGGTAGATGATCTCCTCGGCATCCCCGGTGCCCTGAATGGCGCCGCGCAGGGTCAGAGGAACGCTGCCGCCGTTGACCAAGCCGAGCTGCGTAAACAGCTCGGGCGTGTACTCGGCGAAGGTCAGCGTGGTCTCCAGCTTCTCCATGCCCATGTCGATGTCCACGGCGGCGTCCATGCCGCCGCCCCGGTATTCCTCGGTCTTGAGCTTGAGCTTGACCGGTTCGATCTCCTCCACGCGCCCGGCGTAGCCGACGCCGTCCACGAACGCGGTGAAGTTCTTCAGCTTCTTGGGGATCATTCCTTTTCCTCCTGCGGGGTGGCCGTGAGTACATGGTCGACCAGTTCCTCGTAGTACCCGTTCTCGCGGTGCGCCCGGAAGGTCAGGCGTTCCATGGGCGCGGGCGGTTCGATGTCAAAGTCCATGTACAACTTGCCCGCCATGAGGCTTTCCTTGGAGTTCAGCTCCTCGTCCAGCCAGCACTTGCCGCCCAGGATGGCACCCTGGGCCTTCAGGTGGCGCAGGTAGGCGTTCACGCTTTCCTGGATGTCCAGCACCAGGTTGGCGGACAGCGGACGATCCATGGCCCAAAGGAAGGCCTCCTCGATGCTCTCGTAGATCATGTCGGCGGTGCGTCGCACAGAAAGGAAAGCCCATTGCGGGTCCGTGGCCGTCGTGCGGTTGCCCCACAGGCGGTAGCCGTCACGATGCACGATGGTAGTCACCTCGTTCTCGTTGAGCAGGTTGGCTGCGGTGTTGGAGTCGGAGAGGTTGAACTGCACAGGCCGGGCGGTGCCGACGATGCCGTTCAGCACCTGATTGCTGGGCGACCACCAGAAGCCCCGGGTGTTGTCCATCCAGGCCAGCTTACCCGCCACCCGAGCGGACGCGGGCTGCACAACCACCGCGTTGGTAGTGGTGTCCCAGACCTTGACGAAGGGCTCCACGATGTAGATGCGGTCACTCCCCCAGTCCTCGCGGTAGGCGATGGCCTCGGTGTCGGAGCTGTTCGGTCCATCAGCGATAACCACCGCGCGCAGCTTTTCCGCGATGCCCTGGAGTTCCGCCACCACGGGATTGGCGGCATCGTCCGGGCGGTCGCCGGTGAAGCCGGGAGCGCACAGGATGCGCGGCGTGACTTTGACCTCGGACTGGGCGCCCAGGAAAGCGTGCACCCCGGTCATGGTCGCGGCGTCGCCGATGACGTTGCTGCGGGTGGCGGCGGCGTCCGCACCTTCCTCCACACGCACGACCACGACCATGGCCCCGCACTGATCGAAGATGCCGTCGAGGGCATCCTTGAGGGTGCCTGCCGCACCCAGGGTCGCGGCTTGGCGCGGGCTGCCGGTGATGAGCACCGGATGGTTGATGGGGAACTTCGCGGCGTCGGCCTGCGGCGCGGTGCCGACGACGCCGATGACGCTGGACTTGACCGTCTGGATGGGCCGGGTCCCGTCGTCGATCTCCAGGACCTCGATGCCGTGCAGGAACTGCTCAGCCATGTCGTCTCCTCGGGTTCAGTGTTTGCGCGGGTTCATGTTCAGGAAAGCTCTTCGTCCAGCCCCGCCAGCTCGGTGCGCAGGGCCTGGGCCTGGGCTTCCAGGTCCGCGAGCCGGGCGAGGTCCGCAGGGTCGGGCTCCGCTCCGCCGACCTGCGCCGCCAGCACCGCGCGCAGGGGCCGGGCGCTGGCGGCGTCCAGAACCGTCAGCTCGGCCAGGATCGCCGTGCGCCGGGCACCGGCGGCCAACGCCGCCACGCGTGCGGGGTCAACGGTGATACGGCTATCCATTGTCCACCTCCTCCCCGCCCATCCCATCGGGGCTGGACCAGTCCACCGTCCACGCCTCGGGCGGCGCATCGGCGGGCAGACCGCTACGGTTGCACAGGATATACGGCGCCCCGGCGGGCACGTCCCGGGCCGCGACCAGGGCCGCA
>NZ_JAEX01000045.1 GCF_000519125.1 Desulfocurvus vexinensis DSM 17965 | reverse complement strand
AAATTCCCCCGCTCCCCCCTCTCCCGGACCCACACCCCCCTCACCCCCAAAATGCGCTCTCGGGGGAAAGGTTGGGGGGGGCGGGGTTGGGGGAAGGGGCCAGAGAAACGGGCGGGGCCTGCCCCGTGACCAGCCAGACCCCAAAAATTTCGAGCCGGATTCCCGCAAGGGAATCCGGCCCGAGGAGTTTTCCAGTTTGGCCAGGGTGTGCCCATCCTCCCGCCCTGCCCCCGCCCCGGGTGGTTGCGGCGCTTCGCCGCAGCCAGCCGGGGCGGCGTATGGGGCCCCTGGGCCCCCGGCCCCTCGCGGGGGGTGCAGGGGGGCAGCGCCCCCCCGGGCCTGCGGCCCTGCCGGGGTCCGGGGCAGCGCCCCGGGGCAAGGCTAGGACGTGAGGAACGAGATGAAGGAATAGCCGGATATCTCGATGTGCTTCACGTCGCGCGCGTAGCCTGCGAAAAGGACCATGCCGAGCTGGCGCAGTTCGTCGGGCTTGGCGCTGAACAGGCTTTCGGGCACGGCGAAGTTGTTGATGTCGTCCATCTGGTGGCCGCAGATCATCTCCGTGAAGACGCCGTCCTCCACGCGCGAGATGCGCACGGTCAGGAAGCGGTCCGCGTCGGGGCTGGGCGCTCCGGCCATGTGGCAGAAGACTTCCTCGCAGCACAGCGACAGGATGTTGAACGACTCCGGGGACAGGTCGAGCCGGGTGCGCCCGGCCTCCAGCAGGCGCTGCATCTCGGGCAGCACCTCCACGCGGGCCGGGAACGTGCCGTCCACGGAGCGCCTGGGCAGCAGCCAGGCCACGGCGCTCAGGCCGAAGGCCGTGAACCCGCCCACGGCCACGCTGTTGGCCAAAAGCGGGCTCAGGGCATCCGGCACCAGGCCGGGGAAGTACGACCCGCTCTGGGCCACCAGCCCCACGGCCATGGACAGGCCGAGGATGATGCCGTGCTGGTTGCTCAGGCGGTTCATGGTCACCAGCCCGATGCCCGCGTGGAACAGCATGGCCACGATGACCACCAGGAACCCGCCCATCACCGGGCCGGGCATGTCCAGCATGAAGGCCCCGGCCTTGGGCATGAAGGCCAGCAGGAGCAGCAGGGCCCCGCCCATGGCCCCCACCCGCCGCGAAGCCACCCCGGTCATCTCCACCAGGGGCAGGTTGTCGCAGTATACCGAGGGCACGGCGGTGCCCAGCATCCCGGCGGCGACCTTGCTCAACCCGTCGCAGTACAGCCCGCTCTGGATGCGGTCGTAGGACACGCGGCGGAAATTGCGCTGGGAAATCTGCTGCACGAGCATGATGTTGCCCGTGTTTTCGATGACGCTGATGAGCATGGCGATGGCAAAGGCCAGCAGCAGCGGCACATGCAGGCCCGAAAGCTCCAGCTCCAGCCCCGGCCAGGCCAGGGGCGGCAGGCCGAACCAGGGCGCTGCGGCGAAATGCTCGAAATGCAGCTGCCCCACGCCCCAGGCCGTAACGTAGCCGCAGACCAGGGACAGCAGCGGCCCCCACAGCTTGAGCGCCCTGTTGCCGAAGAGCATGCACAGCGTCATGGGCAGGGCCGTGGCCAGGCCCACGGCGAACTGGATGCGGGTGTCCCCGGGCGAGCCGCCCCCGCCGCCGCTCCACAGGTCCAGCGCCACGGGCACCATGGCCATGGCGATGAGCAGGACCACCACGCCGCCCACGCCGGGGGTGATGATATGCCGGAAGAAGCGGATGAAATAGGTATACAGGAACACCAGGGGCACCGTGAGCAGGGACATGGTGGCCAGGGTGGCGAAGCCGCCCATGCGCACCGCGTCCAGGGAGCAGACCAGAAAGGCGCTGTAGGAGCCGGTGAAGAGGATGAACCCCGCGCCGATGCCCAGGGTGCGCCTGCTTTGCAGGAAGGTGAACACCGCCGCCACCAGCAGCGTCCCGAAGGTCACGAAGCGCAGCGTGTCCGGGGCCACGTCCAGGGTCTTGCCGATGACGTTGGGGATGAACAGGATGCCGTCGAAAATGACCAGCACATGGGTCAGGGCCAGGGCTGCACACAAGGGCAGGGAGGGGGTTTCATCGACATCGTAGCGCAGCGCGTCCCGTTGCATGTGCCCTTCTTGCGGTTGCGGGGTGCAGGCGGAAAATCCAGGCAGGCAGCAGCCTTGTACTGCCGTCCCCGCCGAGGGGCAACCCCGTGCGGGCCGGGGCGGATGGAGCGGATGCCGGAACGGGCTCGCGCGGGTTCCGGCGCTTCCTGGCGCGTGTGTTGCCCCCTGCCCGTGGGGCCGGGGGCGCTTTCGGGCGGGGCGAGGCCCGCAGGCCGGGGGCGGGGCCTCAGTCCTCTTCGGCGGCGGGGTCGGGCTGGGCGTCCTTCTTGCGCCAGGGCTTTTCCTCGCCGCGCGCCAGGCGCTGGATGTTCTCGCGGTGGCGCCAGAAGATCAGGGCCATGACGGCCAGGCCGAGGGCGGCGTAGGTCAGCTGCCCGGTGAGCAGCATGGCCACGGGCAGGGCGGCGGCCAGGGTCAGCGACCCCAGGGACACATAGCCCGAGCGGGCGATGACCGCCACGCACAGCAGGCAGGAGATCAGGGTCGGCCAGAAGGACAGGGCCACGAAGGCGCCGATGGTGGTGGCCACGGCCTTGCCGCCCTTGCCGCGCAGGAACACGGAATAGCAGTGCCCGGTGATGGCGGCGCCCGCAGCCAGGGCGAGGAACAGGGGCGAGTCGGTGAAGGTGCGCGCCAGGGCCACGGGGGCCAGGCCCTTGCCCAGGTCCAGAGCCAGGGCCAGCACGCCGTATTTGAAGCCGCACAGCCGGGCGATGTTGGTGGCGCCGGTGTTGCAGCTGCCCGCGGTGCGCGGGTCCACGCCGCAGAGCTTGCCCACGATGAGGCCGAAGGGCACGGCTCCGAGCAGGTAGGCGAAGGCGATCCATCCGATGGTCAGCATGGGCGGTCTCCGGGTTTGTGTGTGCCCATGGCGTACAGCAATTGCGCCCGCCGGGCAAGGGCCCGGCCCCGGGCAGGGGCCGGGCCGCCGGGCGCTACCGGCCCCGGTTGTAGTAGATGTAGGTGCCCTTGTCGCAGTTCCAGTTGGTGTACACGAGGTCGGGCAGCGACGAATAGAGGTAGCTGATCTGCACGGTGTCTCCGGCCAGGATGGGCTGGGTGAAGGCCACCCAGTTGCGCCCCGGCACGGTGCGGTAGCCGCCCTTGGGCAGGGCCGCGCCGTTGACGGCCACGGCGTAGACGGTCACGGGGCTTTGCTGCTGCACGTAGAGCACGCGCATGTGGTCCTGCCCGGGCTTCCAGTAGCGGGCGACATAGGCGGAATCGATGACGAAGCTGTCCTGGCCCACGGTCAGTTCGCCGATGTCCAGGTCGGCGGTCTGGATGGATTCGATGACCGAGGTGGCGGTGGTGGTCCAGTCGGGGCTGGTGGAGGCGGTGGCGTCGTTGCCCTGGAAGTAGAGCAGGGTGCCGTCGAGGTCGTTGCGCCCGGGGTCGTTCCAGCGGTGGGTCAGGATGTCCAGGTTGCCGTCCTGGTTCAGGTCCACCAGATGGATGGCCGAGCCCCAGCCGCCCTGGTCGGACTGCCAGTCGGGCCAGCTGGTGCGCGGGGCGTACTGGATGATGTAGGGATCCAGGAAGCGGTAGAGGGAGAAGCCGCCGCGCCCGTTGCCGATGTAGTTGCTGGACGAGGTGGCCAGGGTGGGCACGTCGTCGGGGCGGGCGGAGGCCGCGTTGTGCAGGGTGCGGGCGAAGTCGATGCCGTTGCCGTAGTAGTTCACGTCGTTGCTGGTCCAGCCCGGGCTGGTGTCGATGCTGCCGTCGTTGCGGCCCAGGTAGGCGCGCACGGGGGCGGAGTCGAAGACGATGTCCATGAACCCGTCGGCGTTCACGTCGGCGAAGACGCAGCCCATGGCCACGAAGGCGTCGGCGGAGACCCAGCCGGGGGTCGTGCTCAGGCCCTTGCCGGTGTTGTAGTAGATGCGGTTTTGGACCTCGTAGGGCGGGTCGGGGTTGGCCGTGGCGCCCAGGGAGGTGGCCCCGGGAGCCGGGCGGTGCTTGCGCGCGGCGCTGGCGGCGCTGTCGCAGGGCTGGGTGGCCCAGACCTCCTCGGAGGGGATGGGCTCGCCGCAGGCCACGGCCAGGTCCAGCAGGCCGTCGCCGTTGGCGTCGGCCAGGTCCAGCCCGAAGGAGGGGAACCCGGTGACGCGCCAGGAGGCCGTGGTTTCCAGGGTGCCGCCGCGGTTGAAATAGACCTTGGCGCCGCCCTTGGCGTACTCGTTGCGCGGGCCCAGGAAGATGGACACGGCCACGTCGTTGTAGCCGTCGCCGTCGATGTCGCCCACGGCCACCAGGGCGTTGTGCTCGCCGTAGAGGCCGTCCACGGTGTCGGTGGAATGCCAGTCGGGCGTGGTGGGGAACTTGCCGTGGCCGTCGTTGTAGTAGACCTGGACCTGTTGCAGGGCCTTGTCGTTGCCGCTGGCCACGATGAGGTCGGGGTATTTGTCGCCGTTGATGTCGGCCAGGGCCAGGCCGGTGCCGTAGTCGCCGCCGCTGGTGCCGTCCCAGAAGGGGTTGGTGCTGAAGTCGGGGTTGGTGGCGTAGGGCGGGGCCGAGGCCAGGGGCTCGGCCTGGGGCTGGGCGCCGACGCCCAGCAGGGAACACCCGGCCAGCAGGGCCAGGGCCAGGGCAGGGGCCAGGATGCGGGCCAGGGCGCGGCGGGCGAGGGTCAGGGCCGGGGCGGGCGCCGTGGGGCTGGCCGCACGGGGGCTGCGGGCGCGGGGTGTCCGGGGTGCGGGGGGCATGGGGAACCTCCGTATGCAGTTGCGGATATGGACGATGCGCAACGGCTACCACGCCCGGGCCGGGAAGGGAAGCGGGCAGGAAATCCGGTGCGGGAGGGCGCGGGAGGGGTGCGCGGAGGACGTGGCGCAGAAGCAGGGCCCCGCGCCGGGCGAAGGCCTTGGCCCCGGAGCGGGCGCCCGGCTCCCGCGCGTAGCCCTCGCCGGGGGGGATAAGGCCATGGTCGCCCCCGCCGGGGTCACCAAGGGCATCGGGCGCCGCTTCCGCCCGCCGGGAGAAAGCGCTTGCTTTTCCGCGCCCCCTGTGCCAGACAAGGCCCCCACACGCCGAAGTGGTGGAACTGGTAGACACGCCATCTTGAGGGGGTGGTGACCTCACGGTCGTGGGAGTTCGAGTCTCCCCTTCGGCACCAGAAGACAACAGGGGCCGCAACGCAAGTTGCGGCCCCTGTCTTGTGTCTGGCGGGGCGAGTGCTCTCCGCAGCCGCTGTAACGCGCCACTTATCTTTGGATTTTCCACGCCACTTATCTTTGGATAGCCGGGGCGGCCTTCCCGCCCCGGTCTTTAGATGTCGCAGAGGTTGAGCTGGTTGGTCGGGGGTTCGTAGTTGGTGATGAACACTTCACGGACCATCGCGTTGGCCTCACGGGCGGCGGTGTAGGTGGTCTTGGTGGCCTTGATGCGGAAGCCCTGGAAGGTCGCGCGGACCTCGGGGGTGTCGTTGAGGCTGAGCAGGAAGCGGCCCCGGATGGTAGCCAGGCGCTCAGCCATTACCTCGAACTCACTGCGCGAGAACAGGCCCTTGCCGTAGTAGTCC
>NZ_JAEX01000044.1 GCF_000519125.1 Desulfocurvus vexinensis DSM 17965 | reverse complement strand
CCCCCGCCGAACCCGGCGATGCGGCCCTGGCCAAGCGGGTGGCGGATCTGGAGGCCCGCGAGGCGGCTTTTGCCGAGAGACAGGCGCGCCAGGAGGCCACCGAAATCATCGACAAGGCCGTGGCCAGCGGCCTGCTGACCCCCGCCACGGCCAGCGGCCTGGCGGAGTTCGCGGCCAGCCTGCCGGACAACGAGGCCGACGCCGTCAGTTTCGGCGAAGCCGAACAGAAGCTGACCCCGCGCCGGTTCTTCTTCGACTTCCTGGGCCGCTTGCCCAAGGCGGTGGACTTCGGGGAGCTGAGTGCCGAGGACGGCAGGTCGCCGCATGGCTTGACCCCCGCCGATATGGCCATGCGCGCCGTGGCTTTCCAGGAAGGCTGCCGCCGCGACGGCCTGATCATCACCACCACCGAGGCCGTGCAGGCCGTCAAGGAGGGCAAGGACCGTGAGTAACCCTGGCATCTACAAGACCAAGCTCGCGGGGAGCGTGATTCCCCCCTACGTCCTCGTGGCTCACGGCGCCCAGGACGGCGCGGTGGCCCTGGCGACCGTCGCAACCGACGCCTTGTGCGGCGTGACTCAGGAGTTGGGCGCCGATGCCGTCGGCGACCCTGTGGATGTGTGCAAGGGCGGGTTGCCCGAGATTCGCCTGGGCGGCGACGTGGTGCGGGGCGATCCCTTGACCTCCGACACCGAGGGCCGCGCCATCAAGGCCACGGTCAGCGGCTCGCGCATCATCGGCTTCGCCGAGGTCTCGGGCGCGGAGGATGACATCGTGCCCTTCCTGTTCGCCCCGGGCGTCCTGCCCTAACCCCAAGGAGACAAGCTCATGAAACAGGCACCCTTCCCCATCAGCCCGGAGCTGACCGCCATCGCCATCGCCTACCGCAACCCGGCCTCGGCCCTGATCGCGGACGAGGTCATGCCCAGGCAGCGCACTCCCGTGGCGACCAAGGAGTTCAAGTACAACGTCTTCAACCTGCCCGAGGCGTTCACCGTCCCGGACACCCGCGTCGGTCGCAAGGGCAGCCCCAACGAGGTCGGTTGGTCCGCCGAGGAGCTGACCTCCAGCGTCGAGGACTTCGGCCTGGACGATCCGATCCCCCAGGACGACATCGACCAGGGCCGCGCCCAGGGCCTGAACGTCCAGGGCGAGTCGGTGGAGTTCATCATGAACCTGCTGCACCTGGACCGCGAGGTCCGCGTGGCCGCCGTGGCCCAGAACGCCGCCAACTATGCGGCCTCCAACATCCAGGCCCTGTCCGGCACGGACAAGTTCTCCGACGCGGCCAGCGACCCCGTGAAGATCCTGCTGGATGCCCTGGACACCCCCATCGTCCGGCCCAACATCATGAACCTGGGCCAGTCCGTGTGGACCACCCTGCGCACCCACCCCAAGGTCATCAAGGCCATCTACCCCAACGGCGACGGCTCCGGGACCATCAACCGCAAGCAGCTCGCCGACATCCTGGAGCTGGAGGCCATCCACGTGGGCACGTCCTTCGTGAACAACGCCCGCCGGGGCCAGGATCCGACCTTCGTCCGCACCTGGGGCGCGCACGTGTCCCTGCACTACCGGGACAAGATGGCCACCAGCAAGCGCGGCATCACCTGGGGCCTGACCGTGCCCTACGGCAAGCCCGTGGCCGGGAGCCAGCCCGACTCGAAGATCGGCCTGCGCGGCGGCCAGCGCGTGCGCGCCGGTGAGTCCGTGCGCGAGCTGGTGACCGCGCCCCAGGCGGGCTTCCTCATCCAGAACGCCATCTAGGAGGCAACATGCCCTATATCGCCAACGTGACCGTCAAGCACGACGGCAAGAACTACCAGCCTGGGGCCGAGGTTCCCCTGACCGACAAACAGGCCGCGCCGTTGCTGGCGCTGAAGGCCGTCCAGGAAGCCGAGCCCGACGCGGACAAGGCCCCGGCCAAGACCAACAAGAAGAAGGATTAGCGCCATGCCTTACGCCGCCGCCCAGGACATCATAGACCGCTACGGCGACGATCTCCTGTACAGCCTCGCTCCCGACCAGGACGGCGAGACGTACGACGCCGAGATCGTGGCCCAGGCGCTGGCCGACGCCAGCGAGGAGATGGACCTCTCCCTGCGCGGGCGCTACCGGCTGCCCCTGGCCACCGTGCCGGGGGTGCTGGTCCGAGCCTGCGTCGACCTGGCCCTGGGCCTGATCCCCAGGAACGCGGCGGAGGACGGCGACCTCATCCAGAAGCGGGCCAAGCAGGCCCGCGAGCTGCTGCGCGGCCTGGCGCGCGGCGATCAGAAGCTCGACCTCGAAGCGGCTCCCAGTCAGGGGGGCGGGGACATCCTGTACGACAATCCCCCGTCTCCCTGGCCCGGGGGGCTGGAGGGCTTCTGATGAGCGGCGCGAGCTTCGAGCTGGCCCTGGAGGACATGCTGCCCAAGCGGAGCCTGGCGCGGCTGCTGGACGTGGTCCAGGATCTCACGCCCTTGATGGACGAGGTGGGCATGAGCCTGGTGACCTCCACGTCGCGGCGCTTCGAGCTGGGCGTGGACCCGGACGGCAACCGCTGGATCCCGTCGCGGCGCGCGCGGGAGACCGGCGGGCAGACGCTCGTCCGCGACCGGCACCTGAGCGACTCCATCACCCACGATCCCGGCAGGGCCGGGGTCGAGTGGGGATCGAACCTCCCCTACGCCCTGATCCACCAGGAGGGCGGGGAGATCGTCCCCAAGACCAGTCGCTTCCTCGTCTTCCAGGCAGGCGGCGGCATGGTGTTCGCCCGGCGGGTGGAGATCCCGGCCAGGCCCTATCTCGGCTTCGACGACGACGACGAGGCGGCGACCCTGGCCATCGTCCAGGACTTCATGACCGCCGCCCTGGAGGCGCGATGAACTTTAACGAATTCCTGGCCACGGCGGCTGCCGCCCTGGCAACCCAGTTCCCCGGTGTGCGGTCCTCCAAGCCGCACCGGGGTCGCTTCACCCTGGACGAGCTGGGCGCCATGTCCCAGGCCGCGCCCGCTCTGCGCGTGGCTCTGTGGGAGATATCCGGCGTCACCGAGGTCTCGGGCGGCCTGAAGGACATCGCCTGCCGGTTCAGCTTGGCCGTGGTCACCGGAGACACTAAGGGTCTGCCGCGCGAGGAGGCTGCCAACAACTTGGTGGAGGCGCTGTGCGTCTGGCTGCCCGGACAGACCTTCGGGCACGACGCCGCGCACGGCGCCCAGGCCGTCACCGCCCGCAACCTCTACGACTCCGGCAAAGCTGGAAGCCGCGTCCAGCTCTGGGAAGTGACCTGGCGCCAGACTCTGCGCCTGGGGTCGGACCTGTGGGCCGAAGGCACCATGCCCTCCGAGCTGTACGCCGGGTTCTCGCCGGAGATCGGCGCGGACCATGAGCCGGACTACGACCTGGTGACCGGGGAGGATGGCGATGCGTAACCTCGACCTTGAGTACAGGGTCACGGAGTTGGAGCGGCTGCTGCACAACCTCATTCGCATCGGCACCGTGGCCGAGGCCGACTACACGGCGGCCCTGGTGCGCGTGCGCAGCGGCGATCTGCTCACCGGCTGGAGGCCGTGGCTGACGCAGCGGGCCATGTCCGACCGCAGTTGGTGGGCGCCGCGCGTCGGGGAACAGGTCGTGCTCCTGTCCCCTTCGGGAGATCCGGCCCAGGGCGTGGTGCTGCCCGCCCTGGGCCAGTCAGCAGCGGCGGCTCCGGCGGACAATCCCAACATCCGACGCGACGTCTACCCCGACGGCGCAGTCATCGAATACGACTGTGAGGCGCACCGGCTGCACGCTCTGGTCCCCGGCGATGCGGCGCTGGAGGTTTCGCGCGATGCCACCGTGCAGGCAGGGCGGAAAGTTTCTGCCGACGCGGGGGAGCGAGTGGACATCACCGCACCGCAGATCCTGCTGTCGGGCAGTATCATCTTGGACGGTCCGGTGATCCAGGGCGGCGGAGCCAATGGCGGCAACGCCGTGCTCAATGGCGCGCTGCATGTGGTACGCGACGTGACCTCCGATGCCGATGTGGTGGGCAGCGGCATTTCACTCGTCTCCCACGTGCATCCCGAGACGGGACATACGACGCAACAACCGGAATAACGGCGTTTAAACGGAGGATACCGATGCACAAGCAGATTGAATACGAAGTGCTCCGGCCCGGGTTCATCAGTGGAGCATGGCGCCAGAAGGGCGACACTGCCCGGTTGACCGAACGGGAGGCCCGCTATTTCCTGCTGGCCGGGCTACTTGGCCACAAGGCTCAGGGTGAGGTCGCCAAGCCCAAGGGGAAGAAGTAGTGCGCGGCATGAGTGCCAATGCGGGTACTGCCCTGTCCGGTCGCGACCATCTGGCGCAGTCCGTGTGCGACATTCTGTCTACGCCCATCGGTTCCCGGGTCATGCGCCGCAATTACGGATCCAACTTGCCCGATCTTATCGACGCCCCAATGACACCGGACCTGATGGTGGAGATCTACTCCGAGACCGCCGTGGCCCTGGATCAATGGGAGCCCCGTTTCAAGCTGTCGCGAGTCGGCGTGGCCGAGGCCAATGCCGGGCACCTGGTTCTGGATTTGGAGGGCGAATACCTTCCGGATGGCTCTTCCGTGACCCTGGAGGGCATCGTCGTATGAGCGGCGGCTACTCGGCCATCGACCTCGCGCGGCTGCCCGCGCCCCGGGTGGTGGAAGCCCTGGATTTCGAGACCGTGCTGACGGCGCTCATGGCCGACGTGGCCGCCCGCTGGCCGGAGTTCGACGCGCTGCTGGAGTCCGACCCTGCCGTGAAGGTGCTGGAGGTGGCGGCCTACCGCGAGGTGCTGCTGCGCCAGCGCGTGAACGACGCGGCCCGGGCCTGCATGCTGGCCTACGCCCAGGGCGCGGACCTGGACAACCTGGCCGCGCTGCTGGGCGTGGCGCGCAACCTGCTGGACCCCGGCGACCCCGGGGCCTCGCCCCCCGTGGCCGCGACCTGGGAGGACGACGAGAGCCTGCGCCGCCGGGTGCCCCTGTCCCTGGAGGGCCTGTCCACCGCCGGGCCCTCGGGGGCGTACATCTTCCATGCCCTGTCCGTGCCCGGGGTCAAGAGCGTGGCCGTGGCGTCTCCGGCTCCGGGCGAGGTGCTGGTGACCGTGCTGGGCATGGCCGGTGACGGCACGCCCGCGCCCGGGCTGCTGGACGCCGTGGCCGCCGTGCTCGGCGGCGCCGACGTGCGCCCGCTCACGGACCAGGTGACCGTGGCTGCGGCCACGGTGGTGCCCTATGTCGTGGAGGCCACGGTCTACACCTACGCGGGGCCGGACCCCGCCGTGGTCCTGGACGCGGCGCGCGAGGCCGTGCTGGCCGTGGCCGACGCCGGGCACCGCCTGGGGCGCGACATGCCGCTCTCCGCGCTGTACGCGGCCCTGCACCGCGAGGGCGTGCAGCGCGTGGAGCTGGCCAGCCCCGGGGCCACCGTGGCCGTGGGCCCGGGCGAGGCGCCGTGGTGCTCCGCCGTGACGCTGACCCTGGGAGGCGTGGCCGGTGGCTGACCTGCTGCCCGCAAGCGCCACGGCCCAGGAGCGCGCCCTGGCCGAGGCCCTGGCCCGGCTGTCCGGGGTGCCCGTGCCCGTGGCCACGCTGTGGAACCCGGACGCCTGCCCGGCGGCGCTGCTGCCCTGGCTGGCCTGGGCCATGAGCGTGGACCAGTGGGAACCGGAGTGGACCGAGGCCCAGCGCCGCGAGGTGATCCGCCGCTGCGTGGCGGTACACCGCATCAAGGGCACGCGCGGGGCCCTGGAGCGGGCCGTGGGCGCCCTGGGCTACACGGTGCGCGTGCGTGAATGGTTCGAGGAGGAGCCCAAGGGCGCGCCGTACACCTTCCGCCTCGAAGTGGAGGTGGACGACCGGGGCATCTCCGACGGGCTCTACGCCCAGCTCCGGGCCACCGCCGAGGCCGCCCGCAACGTGCGCTCGCACCTCGCCGGGCTGCGCGCCGTGAGCACGGTGCGCGGGGTGTTGCGCACGGGCACGGCGGCCCTGGGCGGGGCGGTGCTGCGCGTGCTGCCCTGGCAGCCGGGCGAGGTGGCGGCCCCTGCCGCCGGGGCGCGCACCGGGGCGGCCCTGGCCGCCTATCACCAGATCACCGTCCAGCCTTCTGGAGGAGAGCATGACTAACTACTTCGGCCTCGTCACCCGCGCCGGGCACGGGCTCATCGCCGCCGCCCTGGCCGGGGGCACCACGGTGCAGTTGACGCATATCGCCCTGGGCGACGGCGGGGGCGCCCCCGTGTCGCCCACGGAGGGCATGACCGCGCTGGTCAACGAGGTCCACCGCGCGCCCATCAACACCCTGGAGCAGGACGCCGAGAACCCGGCCCTGATGTGGGCCGAGGTGGTCCTGCCCGCCGGGGTGGGCGGGTGGTACGTCCGCGAGGCGGGCGTGCTGGACGCCGACGGCACCCTGGTGGCCGTGGCCAGCACGCCGGAGAGCTACAAGCCGCTGCTGGCCGAAGGCTCGGGCAGCGAGCTGGCCCTCAAGCTGCCCCTGGTGCTGACCAACACGGCGACGGTGACCCTCAAGATCGACCCCACGGTGGTCCTTGCCTCGCGCGAGCATGTGGCGGCCCGCGTGGCCGCGCACAACGTCGCGCCGGATACCCATGCGGACCTGCGGGCGCTGGCCGCCGCTGCCGGGGGCGTCGCGGACGCCCACGCCGGGCGCAGGGACAATCCCCACGAGGTGACCGCCGCGCAGGTCGTCGGCCTGGGGCTGGCCACGGCCACCGCCCCGGGCCTGGTCGAACTGGCCACCACCGCCGAGGCCCAGGCAGGCACGGACACCAGCCGGGCCGTGACCCCGGCGGGGCTGGCGGCGGCGCTGGCCGCCGGGCAGCGGGTGCGCGCGTGGGTGGCGTTCGATGCATCGGGGGGCGTCGTTACGGTCCTGGGGAGCTACAACGTGTCGTCCGTGACGCGCACGGCGGCGGGGAAATTTGACATCACCTTCCAGACTGCGATGCCTGACGCAAACTATGCGGCGGTCCAGGCGTGTCGATCGGATGCCTCCTCCGCCAACCGCGTAATGACCAAGGTCGTCAGCGTCTCCGCTGGCGTGTTTTCCGGGGCCTGGGGTGGCGATGACAGCGATGGGACGTGGTTTGACCAGCCGTACAACTCTCTCGTGGTGGTGCAGTAGGAGGCAAAATGTCTGACGAAGTTGTGATCTATCGGCAGG
>NZ_JAEX01000043.1 GCF_000519125.1 Desulfocurvus vexinensis DSM 17965 | reverse complement strand
CCTCCTGGGGATCTCTTACTCCCAATTCGGTGTCCAAGAAAACCGTACACCGCCCCAGGAGGACCCTGGTCAAGCCCGGCATCGAACGTGCGAGCTTCTGAAAAAACAGGACAGCCTTCGATATCCCCTGGATGATCGGCGTGACCACCGGCAGGAGCGTGCGGCCGAGAATTTCAGCGAGGTTTCCGACCTGCTGGCGCAAAAGCTGGAACTGACTGCCGATGTCCATGTTCATGGCCCGCGCCATTTCCTCGGTGACGGCGGTGCCGCTTTTCATCGCCTGTTCGATGGTGCGGATGTTGCCCTCCAGAGATTCCATCCCCTGGGACAGCTGGAGCAGAAACTTCACTGCCTCATCGGAGCCGAACGCCTTCTTGATCTGCACCTGGGCGGCGGCTTGGGTAAGGTCCGGAAAGCGCGACTTGATCTCCTGAAGAATGGGGATGACCCCCTTGAGCCTTCCTGTGGAATCCACGAAGGACAATCCCAATTGTTCACCGGCCTCGGCCGCCTTCATGATGAATGCCTTGTAAAGTGTTCCGGCTTCCGAACCGGGCATGGTGGTCTGCAATTGCCCGAGAATAGCCAGTTGCTCCTGAAGCGGGATGTTGGAAGCGGCGGCGACCGCGCCGATGTTTTTGACGGCTTCCGCCATCTGCGCCCCGGTGGTCTTGAAGGATGCCACGGTCTGGGCCATGGCTCCGGAGAAGGCCTTGGCCCACTCCATGTCGGTCATGTCCGCCATGATCGGCTTGAAGATTCCGTATCCGGTGGTGAAGGTGCCGACCATCTCCTGGATGCTGGCTTTGGTGGCCTTGGCGGTGAGCGCGGCCATGGCGGAGAAAGTGCCCACGGCTTCGTCGCTCAAGGCGGATAGAGCAGACTTGACGTCGTAGGCCGCGCTGATGAATTCGGCCTTACTGTAACCGGCCCAGGTATTGGTGAAGCTCTCGGAGGCGTCCTCGAGAGCGCGAAGGTCCTTGATTCCGAGCGATGCCATCTCGCCCAGGGCTTTCTGGGTCGCGGCGGTGGAGGCCACGAGTCCGACGGGCACGGCCATGAGCGCCAAGCCCGCGCCGATCATCATGGTGCCTTTCTGGATTCGGTCGAGATTGCGCGTCATGCGCTCGCTGGAGGCAGCCACCGTCACGTCCAGCGACTGCATGGACGACTGGACCCGGCCCGCGTTCTGCGAGAACGCGTCCTTCATCGTGACGATAACGCCGAGTCCGAGATCTCCGTTCATGTGCGCCTGCGCTCCATTTCTTCACGCTCAAAAGCGAGCTGCCGCTCCAGTGCCTCCACGAATTCGCGGCGGACCGAGAGCGGCAGCGCCCGTGTTTCCGAGAAACCCCAGTGGAGCCCGCCGTAGGCGAGGAAAAACGCGTCCCTTACAAGCGAACTCCGGGGAATAAAAAACCCGGCTCCGCCTCCAAGCGGGTGCGGATGCGCATGCCGCAGGAGTCGCAGTCGGTCTCCACGGTGGTGTCGATGCCCGCGTCCACCCTCAGCATTTCCTGCCGGAGGGCGCTGCGGTCACGCATCGACATGTCGTTCATGAGCTTTTTGCTCGGCGACGCTCCGTCCACGTCGATGATTCGGATCAACATGGCGGAGGAGATGGAAGGTTCTTTGAGTGCGGCCAGGCGTTTCTCCTTGTGGCCGTCCAAATAACCGAACCGGACCTTGCCCCCGGAACCGGGGAGCGTGAACGCGAACTCCCGTTCCTCTCCGTAAGGCGTGACCTCCAGCTCTTCCAGGTTGACCGTGACGGCGTTCGACGCCCGGCAGGCGGTGTTCGGGCAGGTCAGTTCCAGCTCGACCTCGTCGCCGAGAGAGACCTGACGCAGGCGGACCAGAATGAACAGCCGGTCCCCGGAGAGGAGGTCGAGCACATCCTTCACCGTCGGTTCGTCGTTGTCCCCCAGCCGCACGATGCAGTTCTTGAGCGCCTGGTTGACGGCGTCTCCCGTCCGGATGAGACGCTGGTTGGTGAGCAGTTCCTCCTCGGCTCCGGTCATCTCCCGGAGCTCGATCTCGAGGCCGCTCGGCAATTCAAAGGTGTGCATGATCTACCTCCTCGGATCAGGTCCAATACTGAAAGCAAATGCTGAGTTTCTCGATGGTGTTGTCCGTGTTCGCGCCCTCGAGTTCGTCGTACTCCAGGACCTTGATCCACGCGCCGTGCAGGGTCCACCGTCGCGTTTCGTTGCCGGTTCGGTCGTAGCGGACGAGGTCGATGTCGCGCATGTAGTCGTTGGGCAGGCCGCCGACCACGGCGTTGACGTCCACCTGTTTCTTGATCCACTCCCTGGCGGCCTCGTCGGAACCGTCCTGGAGAATCCCTTTCTCCAGGGTGATATCCTCGAACTTGACCCGTCCGGCCACCTTCTGGTCGAACATGGAACCGGCGGGCGCGAAAGCCACTTCCTCGAACTCGGTCTTGGGTTCCTGGCCCTTCTTGAAGAGCGCCACGTCGAAGCCGTTCACCTCGACGGCGAATTGCCAGTTCTGATACAGACTCTTGGGCATGTTGCCGCTGCGCATGACTTACCTCCTTACCCGGTCTTGAAGATCTCTTTGAAATCGGACCCCGTGGCGGTGAGCACGAAGTTGAGCTCGATGAATTCCGCCGTCTTGGTCGGCTTGACGAAGACGCGCGCCACGAGTTCGTTGCGGTCGATCACGGCCGGGGTATTGGTCTCCTCGTCGCACTGGACGGCGAAGTCGTAGAGGCCGCCCTTGTCCTTGATGTCCTGCATGAAGGGGTTGATCAGCCGGATCAGCGCGCGCCAGGTCTGTGGATTGTTTGGCTCGAAGACCACGAAACGCGAGGACTCGGCGATGGCCTCTTCGATGAACATCATCAGCCGTCGCACGTTCACGCGGTCGAGGGCCGAGGGCTGGCTTTGCAGCGTCTTCTGCCCCCAGATGTTGATGCCGCTGTCGGGGAAGGAGGCGATCACGTTGACGCCCTCTGGATAGAGGACGTCCCGCTCGCCCCGGCTGGTCTTGTAGCCCAGGGACAAGGCGTTGAAGACCCGGCCGCGGTCGATGCCCGCGGGCGCGTACCAGACATGGGTCTTTTTGTCGCTGCGGGCGTAGCACCCGGCCACGGCTCCGCTGGGTGGAACGAGCTTGCGCTTGCCGGTCACCGGGTCGTTGATCTCGATCCAAGGATAGTAGAGCGCGGCATAAGACGAGTTGAACGCCCCGTGGGAATACATTCCCTGGCCCTTGCGGAAATCCACCGCTTCCAGGGGTTCGAGGTGTATGGGCGCTTCGGCCAGAAGCATGAGGTCCTGGCGGTTTTCCGCGTAGGTGACTCCGGCGTGGATCACCTCGGCGGTCGTGACGCCGGGAACCATGATCAGGTTCAGCGCGTCGATCTCGTCGAAGGCGTAGAACCCGGTGTGCTGGGAGGGATCGCCGGAGTAGTCGGCATCGTCGAGCCCGGTAAGACCGTCGTCTCCTCCCGAAAGGTCGAACACCCCGATCAACGGCCGGTCCGACGGAAGTCCGGATGCGGTTCCAAGGTCCTCGACGGTGATGAAGTCCGACCGTTCGTTGACAGCCAACTCCACATGATTCGGAGCCGCTTCGTCCATGGAGAGGTCCTTGAAAACCTCAACGACCTCACCCTTGTGGCGGACCACTAGGTTGAACGCGCGGCTCGGATCGAGGGAACCGTCTTCTACCTGAACGGAGAGCCGTGCGCCCCAGGTTCCTTCATCGGCCGCGCGTACCTTGAGTGTGTCCATCGCGTCCATGCCTCCGGACAAGTTTGCCGAGGCCGCGGCTTGGACAATGCCCGCATCCAGCGTTTCCGCCGTGACCAACGCGGAGGCCTCCGCAGAACCGACGACTGCGGCGACCACCTGGTCCGCTGTGGATACAGGATCACCAGCCCCGTCGGTGGCCAGGTTCACGGTGACGGCCTGTCCGAGGACGCCGATAGACAAAGGGGTGTCATTTCCCGCAGCGACGAGTTCGACGGAGACGGCGTTTCCCGCGGCCCCCGGCAGAATCGCCCGCCACGCGATGCGATCCGTGCCGACGGTGCCGGATGTGAGTGACGCTGTCGCCACTCGCCGGTCCTTGAGGACGACCTGGGCTTTCACGGCGGTCAGGGTGTTCCGGTCTGTGGGGTCGGTCAGATGGGCGATGCGGTTTACGAAAAGAACGGAGCCGCCGTTGTCGAAAAACGCCCTTGCGGCGTAGGCCAGGTATCCGGCCTGCAGATAGGAGCCGAACTTGTTGATGAACTGCTCCCAGCTCGTCACCAGCACGGGTTTGTTGATAGGTCCGCGTTCGGCCACGCCCACCATGCCGCAGGAGGAGGTGGATATCTGCTTGACGTAGAAACTGAAGTCGACTTCGCGGGTATAGATGCCCGGTGAAAGATACGTGCCCATAATTTACCTCCGTTTCCGGCGTTTGCCGTTGTTTTCGCCGTCGGCTCCTGTATTGACCGGCTCTTCCCGCGGAGGCTCGGGTACGGGAGTAGTCGGCATCACCGGCGTCAGCGACACGAATCCACGCTTCGCGGCAACGTCGATCTCGGGGGAAATGTCGTCCTCGCCCAGCGTTCTGCGCTCGCGGGGATTCAGATGCAGCCCCCGGCCGCCTCCCGCGAGGTGGAACGTGAGCGGTTGGAACAGAAGATTCTTGATTTCGATCACAGTGGTTCCTCCTTGTTTCATGGGGTATGGAGCCGATCCTCCTCGACACCGTCCCGGAACTCGAACCGCCGGTCTTTGATGAGCGGGCCCGTTTCGACGAGGCCGTCGTAAACCGGACAGTCTTCGATCCGGCAGCGGCCGCTGCTCTGGCGCAGGTTGGACAGGTTCACCCGTCGCAACCCACCCAGGGGGACTGTCTCCGTCAGGTTGAGGGAACCTCGGTCTTCCACGGCCAGGACCGGGTGGAGTTGATAGAAACGCGCGACCCGTTCCTGGAGGTCCAGCAGTTCGCCTTCGTGGCCGGCGGTGACGATGACGTCGAAATCGAGGTGGTAGAGTCGGGGATGGCGGCACTGCTCATAAACGAGGTTCGGGATGTCCTTTTCCAGCATACGGGCCATGGTGCGTCGCTCTCCGTTTTCCGCCAGCGTCGGTCCCTGCAGGATCAAGCTCGGGACGTTTGGCACCTCGAAGACGTCGTCCGCGGCGACGAGCACCGCGTCCGGGTCGATCTCCGCCTTGACCAGGCGGATCAGGTTTTCAACGACTGTGCGAACGGTTTCCAAGTCAGGTTCCTCCGGTTCAAGCGAATGTTTCCGCTGGATACCTACCGGAGCCGGACGGGAAGTGTCGGAGCCCCTTTTTCATATAAAATACCACTTGACAAAATTTTGTTGAGTGGTATATTTTAGAAAAACACAGAAAGGAGGCGACCATGAATCTGCAGATACTCGCCCAAAATGTGAGGCGGTTGAGGACTGCGAAGCGCTTGAGTCAAAGCGCCCTGGCGGACGACGCGGGTCTCTCCTTGCCGGCGATAAAGAGTCTCGAACTCGCAAAGAGCGAGCCACGGATGAGGACCATGCAGGCTATCGCCAAGGCCCTCGATGTGAAGATTCAGGAGCTTTTCCAGCCGGTTCGGGAATTACGCACCGTCCGGTTCCGTTCGGCGAAGCGGATGCAGAATCGCGAGAATGTCCTGGCCGAGGTGGCGAGGTGGCTTGATGATTTCAATTTCCTCGAGGAGAGTCTGAAAAAAAAGATGCCGTTCAGCCTTGGCGCTGTCCGGAGACAATGCTCCAGAGACCGCCTCGCCGAGGCGGCCGGACTCTGCCGGAAAAAGCTGGGGCTGAAGGTCACCGAACCCATCCACGACATCTGCGGCATGCTCGAACACGCGGGCGTGAAGGTTTTCCCGGTTCCCATGGCTTCCGATAGTTTTTTCGGCCTCTCTGTGGGCGAGGAGGACGGCGGGCCGGCGGTGGTGGTGAACGTATGGGAGCGGATTTCGGTGGAAAGGCGCATTTTCAGCGCCGCCCATGAACTCGGTCACCTCATGTTGCATCCCGACGCCTACGACGTCACCAAGGTCGATGAAAGCAAGGAGGAGGAACAGGAGGCCGACCGTTTCGCCGGGCATTTTCTGATGCCGAACGAGGGGTTCCGCAAGGAATGGAATGAAGCGGCCGGATTGCACTTCGTCGACAGGGTCTTCAAGGTCAAACGCATTTTCCGGGTCAGTTACAAAACCGTTCTCTCGCGTCTTCTGGAAGAAGGGGCCGTGGACAAGTCCATCTGGATGAAGTTCAACATGGCCTATCAGCAACACTTTAACCGGAAGCTTTCCTTCAAGGAAGAACCGATGGGCATCGATCCGGCGGAGCCGTTCGGGATGCAAAGGTTCGATTTCTACGAAGACCGATTCAAACGCCTGACCAGGGAAGCGGTGGAAAAAGACAAAATATCGCTCAGCCGCGGCGCGGAGATGCTTCGGATCGGTATTGAGGAGATGCAGGATCTGCTCCAGAATTGGGAGGTCATTCTGTGACGCGCCGCCCGGCTCCCCGCAAGTTGATGATCATGGACGCATGCGTGCTGATCGATTTCATCAAGGCGGAGCGGGCCGTGCTGGAACTCGTGGTGAAACATATCGGTCCGCTGCACGTGACCAGCCCGGTCGTGGACGAGGTTAACGAAATCGATGACGAAAACGAGTTGGTAGCCCTCGGACTGATCATCATCGAGCCGGAAATCGAAGATGCGTATACCGCCGGCGGCAGATCCGGACCGTTATCGTTCGAGGACTGGCTGTGCCTGCTGACGGCCAAACGGCATGGTTTCACCTGCGTGACCAACGACAAGAATCTACGGAGGTTGTGCAAACAGGAAGGGGTCTCGTTGCTCTGGGGGCTTGAGCTTGTGGCCGAACTGCACAAGGTCGGCGGAATCACCGGCAAAGAGGCGGAGATTTTTGCTCAAGCCATTAGGCGGTCGAATCCCAAGCACATCACCGAGAAGATCGTCTCGCGTTTTGCGGACCTCATTCGGCGGCAGGAAGGTCACAGGTCCCGGACATGATGATCCGGGCACTTCAGCATTATGGGAATTCCGTCACCCAAACTTGGTGACGATATAGTGCGACAATGATCGCACCAATAACCCAAGAAGAGGTATATATCCAATGGCAAAAGATGATCCTTCAATGCGCGGTAACAGATCGCGAAATCAAACGAATGGCCGTCTCAGAGACACCCGCGACGACAAGCACGTGGGCACGCTGGAAGAACAGTACGATAGGGATTTCGGGGTGCGCTCGGACATGCATGTGGACACTCTGCTCAAACAGACCGGTCATTCATCGGTGAACAAACTTATCAAGAGCGGAATCGGTAAGAAGGAATAAGGACCGCCCATCAAATCACCGAGCGGATGGCCTGGCGGTAGTTCTCGACGATCTGCCCGCGGTACTTTTCCATGGTGGGGTGCAGGAAGGGTCGGGGCGGGATGACGATCACCGCGCCGTTGGGGTGCTGGATGGTGGCTCCGTATTCCATTACCGCGCCGATGTTCACCAGGTCGTCGCCGTCCTTGTTGACCGTGCCGCGCAGTAGCCCCACGAACGCCCGATCCGCGAGGATGCGTTGAGTGATCGAATTGACGAGGAATCCGGTGTCGATCAGGGCCTTGCTGGAGCCCTTGCGTGCGATGGTACTCTCGGCCAGCTTGACGAACGCCTTGCCGCCCGGTGCCTGGGAGCGGATGCCGCGTTTGATTTCGCGGACGAGGAAAAGGGCGTTCTTGATGGTCGCCTGCCGGATCGCCAGAGCGAGCCGGGCTCCCGGATTGGCTGCCAGTTTCGCCTTCGCTTTGTCCCAATCTCCGAAGCGCTTAACTCCCATGCTGACGCACCAGTTTCAGCGCCTTGTGGGTCACGACGCCGAAGAGACGCTCTTCCACGACGGTCTGTACCCGGAAGACGTCTGTGCCACTGCGCACCCGGTCTTCCGCTCTCACGTCCAGACCGGGGAGCACGCAGGCCGTGGCGTCGATCTTGTTGGCGAGATCTTCCGGAGGCGTTTCGATGAACTCGAGAGGAAAGGTCTCCACTTCAGTGAACGAGGCGTCGTCCGATCCATACAATCGCTCACCGGGGACTGCACGCAGCAATGCGGCTTCCTGTGAGCTTGCCAGGATCAGTTCCTTTACGTCCCCGACGGCAGACGCTTTCTCGGGATCGCTCAGCAGGGTCACAGCTCAATCTCGCTTCCTTGATCGTAAATGACCGGCACGAGTCCGCCGGGCGTGATGATGTAGTCCTCGGGGGATGCGGCGGCTCCCGGTTTGATTTCACTCAGCCGCTGTTTGTATACGGCCTTGAGGTCTTCCTCGAGCCCGGCCCAATGCTCCGGCTGCTTGGTTTTGTCCACCCTTTTGTCGCCGCTGGAAAAGGCGAAGGCGTTGGCGGTCTGAGCCCGCATGACCTGGCAGGCATGAATCTGGCCCAGCAGGAGCAGCAGCTCGCGCGGTTCGCCTTCCGGCTCCGGAACCACCTCTCCGTTCACGACGGACATTGAAAGCTC
>NZ_JAEX01000042.1 GCF_000519125.1 Desulfocurvus vexinensis DSM 17965 | reverse complement strand
TGATGCACGGTGCATTCGGTCATGTCGATGTCTCCTTTGTCGGTGGCCCGGTGTGTTCAGGACAGGAACTCGTCCAGCTCCCGCAGCAGTTCCTCGACGTGACCGAGGGAGCCGACGCTCGCCCAGGTGATGTCCGGCTGCTTCGCGTCCGCTTCGAGCTTGCCGCGAATGCCCTCGATCAGCCGGGCGATATTCTCCTGCTTTTCTCGGTACGCCTTGAGTGCCTGCTGGCGGTTTCTGTCGTAGGTCATGGCCTGCCTCCGGTTCCGTTTTCGTGGATGCGGGACCATCCCGCGTCACATCCAATGACGCTTCTATTTCGTTGGAAATCAAGTGTTTGCAGAGATCTTTCTGCATGTGCCCCAAACCCATAACCCAAAGGAGATCAACATGTTGAAGAAGACCCTCGAATGGACCATCCCACTGGCGCTGGCCGGGATCATGACCGGCTGCGCCACTTACCGGCCTCCGGCCCAGATCCAGTCGGCGGTGGCCACCGTCAACCGCCACACGCCCGAGTACGTGACCGAGGCCAACAAGGCGCTGCGCGAGGTCGGCCACCCGGACGCCGAGCGCCTGACCGGAGTCGGTCTGCGCCTGCAGACCGCCGTGGACGCCCTTGACCAGTGGGCCAACGGCTCGAACCGGGAGGCAGGCCAATGAAAGAGATCCTTCAGGAAAACAGCGATGTCGTTCGCCAGGCCGGTGAGGCCCTGGTTGAAATCGGCACCGAACTGGCGGCGGGACGGATCGAGAACGCCCTCGGCCGTCTGGAAGCGGCCCAGCAGCAGTACCGGGCCTGGGCGGAGTTGGACCAGGCCATCATCGACATTCAGGAGGCTGTCCACGACCGGAAGAACACTCTGGCTGTGCAGCAGATCCTGACGGAACTGGTGGGCACCATCCTCGGCAGCGCCTTGAGGACGGGAATGCACTGATGGCGGTAACCGACAAGGAGCGCAAACTTGCGGCGACCCTGAGCGATCCCGTGTTGTGGGGGCAAGCCTACCTCTACAACCGGGATGGCTCAGGCCGCGACTATTGGCCGCATCAGGTGGAGGACCTGCGCTGCCCGGCCAAGAACATCATCCACCTCGACGGCCGGGACGTGGGCAAGTCCATCGTTCTCTCGACCGACGCGCTCCATTACGCCTTCACCACCCGAGGCGGCCAGGGCCTCGTCGCGGCTCCGCACCAGGGGCACCTCGATACCATCATCGAGGAGATCGAGTTCCAGCTCGACACCAACCCGGATCTGATGAACAGCATTGCCCTGACCAAGTACGGCAAGCCCAAGATCCACCGCAAACCCTACTTCAGGCTGGAGTTCACCAACGGTTCGGTTCTCTATTTCCGCCCGGCCGGGGCCTATGGCGACGCCTTCCGGTCCTTGCATGTCGGCCGCGTCTGGGTCGATGAAGGAGCCTGGCTGACCGAACGGGCCTGGAAGGCGCTGCGCCAGTGCCTCAAGGCCGGGGGAACCCTGCGCATCTACTCCACGCCCAACGGCCTGCGCGACACCACCTATTACCGGCTCACCTCGTCGGATCAGTTCCATGTGTTCCGCTGGCCGTCCTGGCTCAATCCCCTGTGGACCGAGGATCGCGAGGCCGAACTGCTGGAGTTCTACGGCGGCCGTGACAGCTCCGGCTGGCAGCACGAGGTGGCCGGTGAACACGGCAAGCCCTCCTACGGGGCCTTCAATGTCGAGCAGTTCAACCTCTGTCGGCAGGATCTGCTGGAGTATCAGAAGATCGTCATCACCGATTCCGAGCTACGCGATTGCGACACCGAGGAAGCGGCCCACGACCGGCTGGAGATGCTGCTCAACCTCACTCCCCGCAGCGGGCAGTTCTGGGTCGGCGGCGACCTGGGCTACACCAACGACCCCACCGAGATCGTCGTATTTCAGGAGATGGAGATCGGCGAGCGGACGCTGCTGAAGATGATCCTGCGCGTGCATCTTGAACACGTTTCCTATCCGCACATCGCCCAGATCATCGCGCTGCTGGAGCGTTACTACACCCCGGCTGGCATCGGCGTGGACAACGGCGGGAACGGTCTGGCGGTGGTTCAGGAATTGCTCACGCTGGACAAGTACAAAGGGCTGGAGCTGGAAGGCAGGCTCAAGGGATACGACTTCGGCGGCATGACCCGGCTGGCGGTGCGAGACGGCAAGGAAATCAAGAAACGGACCAAGGAGCTGATGACCAGCCTCATCAACGGAGCCCTGCAGCGTAAGCAGGTCATTTTCCCCTCGGACGACCTGGAGGTGGAAGACCAGTTCACCACCCACACCTACACCCTGCGGGACGGCAAGATCATCTATTCCAAGGGCAACGACCACATCATCGACGCGGTGCGCTGCGCCATGCTGATCCGGGAGGAAGGCAACCTCGACCCGGTCGGTGAAGAGGTGGTCTCGCTCAAGCCGGTGCTCACCAATCCGGTCTTCATCTGATCGCATCCTCCGACGCTTTCCACCCCGCTCCGGTAAGTAACCGGCATCGAGCCGGATTCGGCCCACACGGGCCGGATGTGCGGCTGTCATGGCCGAAACTACCGAGAGGATCACGTGGAAAGCACCGCCCATCAGGACGAACAACCCGAAAGCCTGGACACCACCGGCTTTGTCATCGCGCCGATGGCAGCAGCGGCCGCGCTCGACTCGGCCGCCTTCGCCAAGGTGAACGCCGCCGAAGCGATTCCGGCCACCTGGGAAGAACGCGCCCGTAAGGCCTGGGAATACTACGTCGAGGAGCCGCTGGTGAAGAACTGCGTCAACTCCTGGCGCACCTTCGCCGTGGGCGACGAGATCAAAATCACCAGCGATGACGAGACCCTCAAGGAGCAGGCCCTGGAGGCCGCCTGGCGGCTGAACGTCTCGCAGTTCATCAAAGACATGGTTCTTCAGCTCCTGGTGAAAGGCGACGCCATCGGCTTCAAACGCTTCACCAAGTCCGGCCAGGACATCGAGGAGCTGGTCTGCGTCAACCCGGTTTCGGTCAAGGTCAAATACGCCCAGGGCGAGCTGATCGAGGCCCGGCAATTTCCCGAGGACACACCCGGCGGCGGCGAATCCATTCCGCTGCCCGTCGAGCAGGTGGTCCACCTCAAATGGGACGCACCGGCCTTCTCGCCCCGAGGCAACTCCCTCGTGCTTCCCGCCTTTCAAGCCATCGAACTGCTGCGCGACTACCGCCGGGCCGAACAGGCCATCGCCAAGCGCTGGGCCACGCCGTTCCGCCTGCTCAAGGTGGGTGGCGCGTTCGGCCAGAAGATGGTGATGCCGGACCAGCGGATGCTCGAACAGGTCCGCGACATGGTCAACAAGATGGACATGAAAAGCGGCCTGGTGGTCCCGTTCTACGTCAACGTCGAAACCCACGGCACCGACGGCCAGGTCCTCAACGTCGAGGACAAGGTCAAGGAGGTGAAGGAAGACATCGTGGTGGCCTTGGGGCTGTCACGCTCGCTGGTGACCGGCGACGGTCCGAACTTCGCCACCGCCTCGGTGAGCATGCAGAAGATGATGGTCATGATCCGCGAGATCAAACAGGCCGCTCGAAAGCTCCTCGACTGGGTGTTCGACGACTGGATGGAACTGAACGGCCACGGCGACAAGAGCATCCAGTTTATCTTCAACGACCTCGACCCCAGCGACGCGGTCGATTTCAAGAAGCTCCTCATCGAACTCTACGACCGCAAACTCATCAGCCGCTCCAGCCTCCAGCTCAAGATGGACCTGGACCCGGACATCGAGGCCGCCAACCGCGAGACCGAACGCAAACAGATCGACCTGATGGACGAGAAACAGGTGAAGCCGGTGGTGGATATGGTCGTCTCCGGCATTCTCAGCGTGCCTCGCGCCCGGAAGATGCTCGGGATTCCGGCCGAGGATAATGAACCCACGGCGGAGGCGGCATTGGTCTGGTCGGGCGACCTGGAGTCCACCGGCATTGCTGCCGTATGCGACGAGTGCAGCCACTTCATTGCTGACACCAACCACTGCCGGGTCCACAACAGCGAGCGCACCTTCGACGCCCCGGCCTGTCGTTTCATCGACCGCCGGGAGCCTCGCTGATGCCATCGGACCTCAAGCAGCGCATCCAAGCGGCCACCCTGAAAAGCCTGACGGCCCGCAACCGCTACAACGACCAGGTCACGGCCCAGCTCACCCAGGCGCTGAAACAGGCCGAAGACGAGGTCGCCCGCGCCATCCTCCAGTACCGCTCCCTCGGCTCCCTGCCGGATAACAAGCTCGCCGCCCTCAAAGGGCTGGAAAAGCTCCAGCTCGAACTCGACGACACCATGAAACGGCTCAAGCGGGAGCAGACCCTGGTCTTTCGCAAGACAACCAAGGACTCCTTCAAGCTCGGCATCCAGCAGGGAATCGGCGAACTCGCCGACGCGGCGCTGCCGTTCTACGCCGACCTCAAAGCCGAAGGCATCGACAAGCTGGCCACCAAGGTGTTCACCATCGTCGACACCAATGCCCTCGACTTCATGGCGCAGTACAACCTCACACTCGCCGGTGACGTTCACCGCGAACTCGCAGACGGCATCAAGCGCACCATCCTGAACGGCGTCGCCACGGGCAAGGGAGCCGACGACATCGTCCGGGACATGGGCAAGGTGATCATCGACAAGGACTCCTTTCGTCAGGCCGGAAGCCGGGTGTTCAGCAAGGCGCAGTACCGCATGGAGATGATCGCCCGCACCGAGGTCCTCCGCGCCCACAACATGGGAAGGCTCAAGTTCCACGAGCGGGTCGGCATCCAGAAGCTGGAATGGCTGGCCATGGAGGATGAACGGATGTGCCCGGTCTGCGGTGGCCTGGACGGCAAGACCTTTCCCATCGACAAGTTCCCCCAGCAACCCGCGCATCCGCACTGCCGCTGCACCAACATCGTGGCGTGGCCGATGACCGTCTGCGGCAGCGAGATGGCCGCGAAGGCCGCCGCACAGGCATCGCAGGGGGACGCCTGCATTCTCCCGCCCCACGTGCTGGAAGGCATGGCCGACGCCCAGGCCAAGGAGAACGCCAAGCTCAAGAGCGCCTTTGAAAACGGCGACATTGCCGACCTCGGCTCGCTGACGGTTAAACAGCTCCAGACCCTGGCGAAACAGAACGGCGTGGCCATTGCCCGGACCAAGGCCGATTTCATCAAGCTGCTCGACCTGGCCGAACCGGGGATCGATCACGGTGACCTGGCCGGAGCGGCGCTCAGCGCCAAGCTCAAGGAACACAAGATCGGCCTGCTGCGGACCAAGGAAGAACTGGTCGAGCTGCTCGGACTGAAACAGGCGGAACTCAAACAGGCCAAGCTGCTCGCAGCCCAGATGGCGAAGATCCCGCCCGCCGAGGGGCTGGAGGGCATGACCGCCCAGCAGCTCAAGGAGATGGCGAAGGAGAACGGCATCTCCCTCAACATGACCAAGCAGGAGACCATCGAGCTGCTGGACAAGCTGGAGCCCGGCGTGGATCACAGCGGCCTGATGGGCAAGGAACTCGCGGCGGCCAAACAGAAGCACGGCATCGGCATCCTCAAGAACAAGCAGCAGCTTGTCGAGGCGCTGATCCGGCTGGCGACCGAGGAAACGCTGAGAAAGTGGATTCTCCGGCAGATCCGGGACCGATAATGAAACCTTGCCGAAAGAGGCTTTGGACCATGAATGGACGGGGAAGGCAGTAGTTGTTCAGTCCTTGTAAGGTCCGAGGAATCGCTCTCCGTTGAAATGAATCAGATGGGAAGGGGCGTCAGCCACCCATACTTCCGTTTCCCAGGCGATTTCTCCAAGATACCGCCCCATGAGAGAACGGTTTGGAAAGGCGGTGACATAGACAAGCCCCGCTTTGGAATTGGCGAAAAGCTGTGACAGTTCCGCATGTCTTTTGCCGTCCACAGGGCCGTGACTGGTAACGGATTCAACGAGTAACAGCCAGTTTCTTTTCGGACAGAACAGAACGACATCGGGCATTTTCCCGTGAGAATCGACACTGATGCCAAGATCGGAGAGCAAAGGCGCATCGAAATATCCCCATTTGTCACCGGTATCGCCAGCATAGATCAGCACGCCGCCGGGAACGAATCGAGGCCCGAACTCCTCAATAATGTCTCGTATCAATTCGCTGTGCTCGCCGGGACTCAGGGTGATCTCCTTGCCCTTGGCGATTTTCACGGGAACCCGATTTTGCTCCCGTTCCATTGCGTAACGCGCCGCAAGGGTTTCGCGGTCGGCAAGGTAGGACGTCAGGTTGTCATGCCACATCGAAGTACCGAAGGAACGTAGCAACTCCAGAACGGTATCTTCGATCTGGTAAACGGCCTTGGGGCTGTTTACAGGCCGGTTGGGTTTGTCTGGATTGTAGAGTGCGATTCCTGCATCCACGAACTGATGCATGGTTTGCCGCCTGACGGTTTCCCGAGTATTTGGGGCGTACTCTTTTTGATAGTGCTCACGCGCCCAATCCATGATGGGCGTTATCCCCATCAACGGTTTTTCAGACTCCTTCCACTTCTTGCCGGGTGTGAGATTCAACAAGGCAAGAAGACAGAGCGCGGAACGTTCGTTCTGCTGCGCCCTCGGCATTCCAAGAGCTACCAGGATATTGATCGCGTCACTGATTTGCTTATGGTTGTTGGTCTGGTTCATTCCGCAATTCTCTCCATTTCTTCGTCGATCATATCCTGAGTCAACTCCCCTTGCTTGATTGCCCATTGTCCGAGTTCAATGAGGGCCTTGCGGCTCGGGTACTTCATAAGTTTAAGATCGGTTGCATTGACTTGTGTGTGGCCGCTGAACCGCCGGAAGTTGTCATCAACAGCCGTTGAATTCAGAAAGACGGAAAGCCCTCTTGCAAGGGCCTCTGTTAGCGGCCCTTTATTGCTATGGAAAACATTGAGGTGATTTTCCAAGCCAAGCTTCTCCACTCCACCAAACACCGCAGGGGCAACAACGCTCGCCACAATTCTCCGCCTTTCTTCTTTTGATGAAAAACGGCGCACCACAGTATAAAAGCCATTCGGATAAAGCCATTTTTGCGTTTCCTTATTGCACAGAATCGCATTGGGCTTTTTCCCTCCTACTATCGGCCATTGCATGGACTGTCCCTTGAAATGACATGGGTACAACAACGGCACTGTTCCGGCTTCAGGCATGGCTTTCAAGTGATCCTTCATGCGAAAATCCACAACCGGACCGGTTGAAACCTGTATGCCAAGTTGCGAAAGCGAGTAGTTAAATGCTTTCGCATCGTCCAGAAAATCAGCTTCCGGTGTCGCCGGGATATGAATAAAAAGTTCTTTGTCATCCTCGCGGACAATTTCTCTGAATTGATAATCGGAAATGAATGTGTCGGAGAATGTATCGTCGGTGGAAGTCGAGACAGTGACACCTTTTTGCAGACCACCTTTTTCAAGCGCCACGATGATATTTTCCTGAAGAACCTTATCTTCCCTAAACGCCTTGTTTCTGGAGCCAAACAGATGAATGCGCCGCACAGCGGCATGTTTCAGCATGAACTCCCGGAATGGACGATAGTACGGTCCATTGCAAAAACTCCTGGGAATGATTGCAACCAGATATCCGCCTTTTTCCAGTAACAGCAAGGACAAGGCAACGAAAGCTGAATACAGGTTAACCGTTTCAATTCCGGCGGTGCGAAGACATGCCCGGTGGCGTGATGCGCTGGAAATCTTTTTATAGGGAGGATTCATAATGCAGTGCGTGTACTTATCCACCTTTTCAGGCCACAGGCTATTAAGCGAAGCCGCCTTCTTTGATGCTTCGGTTATGAAGTCCTCAGCAATAATGCGCCACGCCACCGAACCACCGCTTTTCGCTGCGGTTATTTCGCACAGATCAAGATTCTTCTCCAGATAGGAACGCATTACCGAGTCTATTTCGTAGGCGTCCAAATCAATACGATAGCCGTTTTTACCTTTGCAGAGATGTTCGACAAAAGCGGATGTCAGACTGCCGACACCTGCTCCGGGGTCCAACAGCCGGATATTCTGACTTGATGGGGCGGGAAACAACGAAGCCATAAACGAGGCAACCGTGGCCGGGGTCATATACTGGCCAAAAGCACTTTTGGTTTCCACCTTGAGCTTGCCGTTTGCAATTTTCCTCGAAGCATCCGCCCGAGACAGAAGATTTAGAGGTTCTTTCAATAAAGCTTCAGGCATGTTGAGCCCCCGTTTTTCGTTTGCTTGGTGCGCTCATTTTTTCGTTCATCCACGCATCGATCCGGTCCCGGTCGAACCGCCACTGGGTTCCGATCTTGGAACCGGGCAGCTCGCCTTTCTGGGCCATCTGGTAGAGCTTGCTGCGGCTCATCTTCAGATAACCGGAAAGCTCCTCGATGGTCAGCCATTTGTCTTGTGGTTCCATGTCAGTCACCGCTTTTCTGAATTCTGTAATAAAACATGATAATAGAAAATAACGAATACCAGGCCGATTTTCAAGCCAAATCTCGGCAACTTCCATAAATTTCCCCCCAAGTCCCGTCCGCTGAAATTCGCCGTCACCCTCCGACACATCGCCGACGCTTCCGGTAAGTAACCGCTGAACGCTCCCCGCAGGTCGCGGAGAGCACAGCAAACTGACCGGAGACGTTGATGGAACTGTTCGCCACAGACCTGGAAAGGCTGGCGTTTCTACTGGAGGCCGATGCGGCGCTGACTCTCGATCCCGACACGCTCGGGTCCGAGGCCGCCGAACAGTCCGCTCCTGAAGAGCTCCCTCCCGAGAAGCGCCCCAAGTACATCACCAACTACATCGGCAGTAAGCAGAAGCTCGTCGACTGGATCTGGAAGCATACCCCGGAGGGCGCTGGCACGGTGCTGGATGCCTTTTCGGGGTCTGCGGTCGTGGCCTACATGTACAAGACCAAGGGCCTCCAGGTCATCGCCAACGACCGGCTCCGCTACTGCCACCATGCGGCCAAGGCGATCATCGAGAACAACTCGGTTCGCCTGAGCGAGGACGAGATCGAGGCACTCCTGGCCGACAACGCCAAGGCGGGCAGCTTCGTTCAGGACAACTTCAAGGGCATTT
>NZ_JAEX01000041.1 GCF_000519125.1 Desulfocurvus vexinensis DSM 17965 | reverse complement strand
GGGATCTTGATCGTCGCGTAGTCGGTCGACTTCTCGTCGCTGATGGAGTTGGGGTTGTACTGGAATTCGAGCCGCTCCCCCGTGTCGGCGTCCACCAGATATCCCTTGATGGGTTGTTGATCCCAGGCCATTGCTTACACCTCGGCGATCTCGATGATCGGCTTGCCCAGTTGTCCGGCCCGGTCGAGTTCCAGCCGCATGCCGCTGGAAATGCCGTTGCCGGTGAACGCCCACACCTCGTCGCAACATTCCATGTAGGCCAGGCCGCAGGCGATGCCAGTCTCCCGCTGCTCGGGAACGCTGTCATCGGAAAAGGTTGGATACAACAGGTGCGGCGCGAACGGCGCGTGACCGTTTCTCATGACCCGTCGGCAAAGCGCCTCGGCGACCTTCACGTTTCGGGCTATGTCACCCGCGAACGGGCTGCAGACAAAGATGCGTTTCATCGGTCCTCTCAAAGTGTTTCGTAGTTTCTGATCTTCCGCTCCCGCAGATCCTTGTAGACGGCCTCGGCCACCTTCCGGCCATCGATGTTGGTGGTCACTCTCAGTTCCACCGGGCGGTCGGCCAGGCCATCGAGGCGCGAGAGCAGCGATTCCAGCAGTTCGCGCAGCCCCGGACCGGCTTCCTCTCCGCGCTGGGGTGTCGCTGGAGCGGTGCGGGCCGGAGTAATCAACCGTTCCGAAGGTACCGTCTCGGCGAGTCCCGATTGCAGGTGCTTCGCTATCGGAGTCGGCGCGGCCGTCTTGGGCCGCTCGATCCCGGCTGGAGCCGGAGAGGGATCTCCGTTTTCCAGTGCCGGTTCCACCGCGAACGGCTGGGTATAGGTCTTACTTACCGGCTCGACGGCCGCCGCGACGGTCTGCACGGTGCCGTTCATCGGTTGCGGAGGCGGTGCGGCCGTGGCCATGACCGGCTGGAGCATCAGCATGGCGCTCAGGGCCTTGGGCACCAGGCGCTCGTCCAGACGCGGCACGAGACTGAGCACGCTTTCGATGATGCGTTGCCCAATCGATTCGGCGGGCGGCGCAGCTCCGAGCGGTTGCTTCTGCTCGGCCACCTGCGGAATCGGGGTCTGGACTCCCAGCATGGCGCGAGCGGAGGACAGCAAACCGTTGGCGATCCCGGCGCTGCGATCCTTGATCGCCTGAATGCCCGCGCTCGCGCCGCTGGAAAGCCTTTGCCAGAGGGATTGCCCCTCGGTACCGGCACTGGCAAAGATTCGGCCCACAGCCCCGGGGACAGCCGACAGCGTGGCAACGATCCGGTCGCGAACATTGACGGCTCCCGTGGTCAGCGCGTCCCAGGCATTGACCTGGGGCGGCTTGATCGCCAGCTCGGGCGTGCCGCCAAACAGGGATTGTTTGAGACCGCCGAAGATGGCACCGGCCTTGGCCGCGACGGTTTGAGCCCCGGAGGTCAACCCATCCCAGAGTTTTCCAGCCATCCGGAAGGGAGCCGAGGCGGCGTCCATGAGGTTGCCGCCCGCCGTCTTGATCTGCTGCCAGGCTCCCGCAGCGGCCGAGAGAATCCCGCGAGCGGCGAAGCCGAACACTTTCGCGGGCAGCGACTGGGTAAGGCTCATGCCGTCGGCGAGGGTCTTGAGCAGCGCGGAACCGGAGGCGGTCAGGCTGGCGAGTGGTCCCTCGCGGGCATCGGAGAACGGCAGCAGATTGCGCAGCTTGCCCAAAGCGTTCTTGAGCATGGTGAAGGGATAGGTCACCGCCGACCAGATCCCTTCGCCCAGGGTGATCAGTAGCTTTTTGCCCGCCTCGAAGAAGGTGGTGTCCCCGGCGAAGAAGGAGCGCACGGTGGCAAACATCTCCCGCAGTGTGCTGATGATCGGCAGATTCAGAATCGCCTGGCCGATCTGTCCGGCGGCGTCAGCCACCAGGCGTCCGATGGAGGTGAAGATGCCGGAAATGAAATTCCAGACGCCGACCATCACATCCCGCGCCCAGCGGAACGGGGTGGCGAGAAAATCGTAGACCGCGCCGCCGATGGCCTTGAGCCCGTCCAGCAGGGAGATGTCACCGGTCAGCACCTGCCAGACGGCATAGACGATCTTCCCGGCGGCCATGAAGGCCTCGCCGATCATGCGCACGGGCAACAGGAACTTGTAGATGAACTTGGCCGCTCCAACCAGGGACCCGACGATGATCTTGCCGACCCAGACCACGCTGCGCACCACCACCGCCAGGGCTCTGACAATGAGCGACAGGTTCCAGGCCACGATCTTCAGCGCGAATGCCAGCCCCTGCAGAAGCACACCGGCGACGGTGCCGATAACCGTGCCGAAGGTGCGCCAGGACGACCCATCGGTGGCGCTGGCGGCCACGCCGAAGATTTCCACTACTGAAAAGACCGCGCTGGCCAGCGCCGCATAGGCACTCATCAGGGTGCGGACGGTCGGTTCGAGGATGGCGCGGATGCGGCCAAAGGCATGGGAAAACGCGCCCCACAATCCGGCCAGTGCCTCACGAACGCGGTAATAGGCTTTGAAGACGGTGACCACGAAGCCCAGCAGTCCGGCGGATTCGAGCTTTTGGGCCAGTTCGGCCGACATCTGTCCGACGCCGCCGCTGAGCGAACCCACCAGCTCTCTGATCCCCTGGAAGACCAGCGAGACCTTGTTCCAGGCCCCGGTTATGATGTCCTGGATGCCGCCGAAGTTGGTTTCCCAGGCGCGTTTGAGCAGATACACCGAGAGGATCACGCCCGCGATGATCGCGGTGACGGGCAGAAAATAGGTCGCGACCGCCGAACCCACCCCGGCCAACGCGGCGCTGATGGCCACGAACCCGGCCTTGATGGCTGGAAGCATGAGTCCCACCATGCCCACGGCGGCGGTGACGGCTCCGGCCACGACCAGAATGGTGCCGAGGGCCATGGACAGCCCCAGTACCACTCGGGTCACGCCCGGCATCGATTTGGCCATGCGTTGCAGGAATAGAATGACGCGGGAGACGCCGTTTATCACCGGCGTGACCACCGGCAGCAGCGTGCGGCCCAGGATTTCGCTGAGGTTGGCCATCTGCTGGCGCAGGAGCAGGAACCGGGCTCCGATATCCTGGTTCATGGCGTCGGCCATCTGTTCGGTGACCGCCGTGCCTGTCTTCATGGCCCGGCCTACCGACTGGATATTGCCTTCGAGGCTCTCCATGCCCGCCGACATCTGCAGCAGGAACTTGACCGCCTCGTCGGAGCCGAAGGCCTTCTTCAGCTTCACCTGGGCGGCGGCGTTGGAGAGATCGGGGAACTGGCGCTTGATCTCCTGCAGGATGGGAACCACGCCCTTGAGACGGCCGCTGGTGTCGGTGAAGGACAGGCCAAGCTCGTCACCGGCCTCGGCCGCCTTCATGATGAACGCCTTGTACAGCGTGCCCGCCTCTGAGCCGGGCATGGTGGTCTGGAGCTGACCGAGCACGGCGAGCTGCTCGTTCAGCGGAATATTGCTCGCGGCCGCCACCGCGCCGATGTTCTTGATGGCGTCGGCCATCTGGGTGCCGTTGGTCTTGAACGAGGCCACGGTCTGCGCCATGGCTCCGGAAAAGGCGGTCGCCCATTCCATGTCGTTCATGTCGGCCATGATGGGCTTGAAGATCCCGTAGGCCGTGGTGAAGGTGCCGACCATCTCCTGGGTGGTGGCCTTGGTCGCCTTGGCGGTCATGGCTGCCATGGAGGTGAAGACGCCCACCGCCTCGTCGCTGAGGTTGGACAGGGCCGATTTCACATCGTAGGTGGCGGTGATGAAGGCGGCCTTGTCGGCACCGGACCATTGGTTGGTGAAGGATTCTGCGGCGTCCTCGATGGCCCGGAGGTCCTGCACGCCGAGGGACGCCAGCTCGCCCAGGGCTTTCTGGGTCGCGGCGGTGGAGGCGACCAGGGCGGCGGGTACTGCCATCAGGGCCAGTCCCGCCCCCAGCATCATGGTGCCTTGCTGGATGCGGTCCAGGTTGCGGGTCATCCGCTCGCTGGCATCCGCCACGGTGGAATCGAGGTCCATCATGGAACCACGGATGCGCTGCGCGTTCTGCGAGAACGCATCCTTCATCGATACCACTATGCCCAGTCCGAGATCGCCGTTCATCTATCGCCGTTCCGTTTGCTCACGTTCAAAATCAAGCTGCCGCTCGAGGGCCTCGACGAACTGACGCCGGACCCTGAGCGGCAGCGAGCGGGTTTCCGACCAGCCCCAGTGCAGTCCGCCGTAAGCGAGAAAGAATGCGTCGCTTACAAGCGAACTCCGGGGAACAAAAAAGCCGGTTCGGCCTCCAGCCGGGTACGGATCTTGGTGCCGCAGCCATCGCATTCGGTCTCGACCGAGGTGTCGATTCCCGCGTCGACCCGCGACATCTCCTGCCGCAGTGCGTTGCGGTCGCGCATCGACATTTCCGCCAGGCTCTTCTTGGAGGGAGCCTTGCCGTCGATGTCGAGGATGCGGATGAGCATGGCCGAACTGATGTTGGGCTCGCGCAGGCTGGCCAGGCGCTTTTCCTTGTGGCCGTCGAGATATCCGAAGCGGACGGCTTTCTTCGAGCCGGGCAGCTTGAAGGCGAACTCGCGCTCCTCGCCGTAGGGGGTGACCTTGAGATCCTCGAGATTGACGGTCACGAAGTTGGTCATGCGGCAGGCGCTGTTCGGGCAGCTCAGCTCCAGTTCAACCTCGTCGCCGAGGGAAATCTGGCGCAGGCGGACCAGGGCGAACAACCGGTCACCCGAGAGCAGGTTCATCACCTCGGCGCTAAATCCCGCCGTAAGCGAGAAAGAATGCGTCGCTTACAAGCGAACTCCGGGGAACAAAAAAGCCGGTTCGGCCTCCAGGCGGGTACGGATCTTGGTGCCGCAGCCATCGCATTCGGTTTCGACCGAGGTGTCAATTCCCGCGTCGACCCGCGACATCTCCTGTCGCAGCGCGTTGCGGTCACGCATCGACATTTCCGCCAGGCTCTTCTTGGAGGGAGCCTTGCCGTCGATGTCGAGGATACGGATGAGCATGGCCGAGGTGATGTTGGGCTCGCGCAGGCTGGCCAGGCGTTTTTCCTTGTGGCCGTCGAGATATCCGAAGCGGACGGCTTTCTTCGAGCCGGGCAACTTGAAGGTGAACTCGCGCTCCTCGCCGTAGGGGGTGACTTTGAGATCCTCGAGATTGACGGTCACGAAGTTGGTCATGCGGCAGGCGCTGTTCGGGCAGCTCAGCTCCAGCTCCACCTCGTCCCCAAGGGAAATCTGGCGCAGGCGGACCAGGGCGAACAGCCGGTCACCCGAGAGCAGGTTCATCACCTCGGCGAGATCGGGATCGGTCTTCTCGCCCAGCCGGACGAAACAGTTGCGGAGCACCTGGTTGATCGCCTCTCCGGAGCGGATCAGGCGCTGGTTGGTGAGCAGTTCTTCCTCGGCCCCGGTCATTTCCCGGAGCTCGAGTTCAGTGCCGCTTGGCAGTTCAAAGCTGTACATGGTCGATCCTCCGGTTTAGGTCCAGTATTGGAAGCAGATGGTGAGCTTCTCGATGGTGTTCTCGGTGTTGCCGCCCTCGAGCTCGTCGTATTCGAGCGCCTTCACCCAGGCCCCGTGCAGGGTCCAGCGGCGGGTCTCGTTGCCGGTGCGGTCGTAGCGGACAACGTCGATGTCGCGCATGTAGTCGGCCGGAAGGCCGCCGGTGACGGCGTTCACGTCCACCTGTTTCTTGATCCATTCGCGGGCCGCTTCGTCGGAGCCGTCCTGCAGGTTGCCTTTCTCGAGGGTGATGTCCTCGAACTTGACCCGCCCCGCCACCTTCTGGTCGAACATCGAACCAGCCGGGGCAAAGGCCACTTCCTCGAATTCGGTTTTGGGCTCCTGTCCCTTGTGGAACAGAGCCACGTCGAAGCCGTTTACCTCGATGGCGAACTGCCAGTTCTGGTAAAGGCTCTTGGGCATATTTCCGCTTCTCATAGCCGTGTTCTCCCGTTAGATGATTTCTTTGAAGTCCGCGCCGGTGCTGGTCAGGATGAAGTTCAGCTCGATGAACTCCGCCGTCTTGGTCGGCTTGACGAACACGCGGGCCACCATTTCGTTGCGGTCGATGACCGCCGGGGTATTGGTCTCCTCGTCGCACTGGAATGCGAAATCGTAGAGGCCACCCTTGTCCTTGATGTCCTGCAGGAAGGGGTTGATCAGGCGGCCGAGGGCACGCCAGGTCTGGGGATGGTTCGGCTCGAACACCACAAAGCGGGAGGATTCCGAGATGGCTTCCTCCATGAACATCATTAGGCGGCGGACGTTGATGCGGTCCACGGCCGAGGGCTGGCTCTGCAGCGTCTTCTGGCCCCAAATGTTGATGCCGGTGTCGGGGAACACGGCGATGACGTTGATCCCTTCCGGATAGAGCACATCGCGCTCCCCACGGCTGGTCTTGTAGGCCAGGGAGAGCGTGTTGAAGATGCGGCCACGGTCGATACCGGCGGGCGCGTTCCAGACGTTGGTCTTCTGGTCGCTGCGGGCGATGCATCCCGCCACCGCGCCGCAGGGCGGCACCAGCTTCTTGCGCGAGTTGACCGGATCGCTGATCTCCAGCCAGGGGTAGTAGAGCGCCGCGTAGGAGGAGTTGAAGGCCGCGTGGCTGTACATCCCTTGTCCCTTGCGGAAGTCGACCGCTTCGAGCGGCTCCAGGTGCATGGGCGTGTCGGCGATGAACAGCAGATCCTTGCGCCCCTCGGCATAGGCGATTCCGGCGTTGATCACCGGCACTGTGGTGACGCCGGGGACCATCAGCAGGTTCAGGGCGTCGATCTCGTCAAAGCCATAGAGGCCGGTATGCTGCGAGGGATCGCCGATGAAGCCCGCATCGGCCAGATCGGTCAGACCATTGTCGCCGCCGCTGAGCGTGAACATGCCCAATGCCGGACGGTCGCCGGGTGTTCCCATTGCTGCGGCCAGATCCTGGACCAAGATGAAATCCGAGCGGTCGTTGATCGCCAGCTCCACATGGTTCGGCAGCGTCTCGTCCATGCTCAGATCCTTGAACACCTCGACCACATCGCCTTTGTGCCGGACCACCAGGTTGAAATGGTTGGCCGGATCGAGAGAACCGTCCTCGATGGAGATGGAGAGCCGGTCGCCCCAGACGCCTTCGTTCACTGCTTCTATCCGCAGGGTGTCGGCGGGCGTGGCCTCCCGGTTCTGGAGGACGACGGATGACTTAAGCGCCGTCAGTGTGTCCCGGTCGGTGGGGTCGGTGAGATGGGCGATGCGGGTGACGTAGAGGACCGATCCGCCGTTGTCGAAAAACGCCCGGGCGGCGTAGGCCAGATAGCTTTCATTGATGTAGGAGCCGAAACGGTTGATGAACTGTTCCCAGCTCGTCACCAACACGGGCTTGTTGATCGGACCTTTCTCGGCCACCCCGACCATGGCGGCCGACGAGGTCGAGATCTGCTTCACATAGAAACTGAAGTCCGTTTCCCGGGTGTAAATCCCAGGCGATAGATAGGTCGGCATGGTTATTTCCTCCGCTTGCTGGTGGTCTTGGCCTCATCGGCTGCGGTGTCATCGGTTGCAGTGGGCTTTTCCGGCTCCGGTTCCACGCCGCCGGTCAGGTCGGTGATGCGCACCAGGCCGCGTTTTCCGGCGGTCTTGATCTCGGCGGAGAGGTCCTTGCGGGCGATGCTCTTGCGTTCTCGCGGCCCGAGGTGAAGGGTTCCCTGGCCGGAGAGGTTGAACGTCAGGGGTTGGAACTGCAGGTTTCTGATCTCGATCACGGTAGTTCTCCTTTACGGTTGAATGGTTCGTTGCTCTGTCACGTCGCCGTGAAACTGGAAGGTCCGGTCCCGGATCAGCCGACCGTCGCGCAGGTCGCCGTCGTACACCGGGCAGGATTCGATGCGGATGCGTCCGGAGCTTTGCCGGAGGTTGGAGAGGTTCACCCGGGCCAGGCCGCCCAGAGGAACCAGTTCGGTGAGGTTCAGGCTGCCCTGGTCGGCGATGGCGATCTCCGGGTGAAGCTGGAGGAACCGCGATACCGACTCGTGAAACCCGAGCAGTTCGGCCTCCCGGTCCACGGTCACCACCAGGTCGAAATCGAGGTGATAGAGACGGGGAAACCGGCACTCCTCGAAACTCAGCTCCGCGACATTCTTTTCGAACAGGCGGCTCTGGCTGCGGCGGAAGCGGTCTTCCGTCAGCTTCGGCCCCTGGAGGATGACGCTGGGGGTGCGCTGGACCTCGAACAGGTCATCCGGGAACACCAGCACGGTGTCCGGGTGGATGGCCTGTTTGGCCAGGCGGATCAGGGTTTCTGTGACGGTCTGTATCGTGCTCAAGGGACGCCTCCGTTTTCTGCCTGGTTACTTACCGGAAGCGCTGGGGATGTGTCGGAGGCTCAAAGCGCGGAGCGGATCGCCTCGCGATAGTTCTGGAGGATTTGCTCGCGGTACTTCTCCATCACCGGATGCAGAAAGGGTCTGGCGGGGATGACGATGGTCGCGCCGTTGGGATGTTTGATGGTGGCCCCGTACTCCATGACGGCACCGATGTTCACCATGTCTTCACCGTCCTTGTTGACGGTGCCGCGCAGCAGTCCGACGAACGCCTTGTCGGCCATGATCTTCTGGGTGATAGCGTTGACGAGAAAGCCGGTGTCGATGAGCGCCTTGCTGGAACCTTTGCGCTCGATGGTGCTCTCGGCGAGCTTCACGAAGGCCTGTCCGCCCGGGGCCTGGGAGCGAATCCCCCGCTGGATCTCGCGCACGAGAAAAAGGGCGTTGCGGATCGTGGCCTGACGCAGGGCCGTGGCCAGGCGCGGCCCCATGCCGGCGGTCAGCTTGGCGCGGGCCTTGTCCCAGTCACCGGTTCGCCTAACGCCCATTGAGCTTCACCAGTTGCAGGTTCTTGTGGGTGACGGTGCCGAAGAAGTGTTCTTCCTCCACACTCTGTATGCGATAGGTTTCCCTGTCGGTGGCCAGGCGGTCTTCACCCCGGACATCGGCATCTGGAAGGACGCAGGCGAGCGCGTCGATCTTGCCGCTCAGCTCCTCCGGCGGGGTTTCGTTCAGTTCGAGGGGGATGACAGAGATCTCCGCGTATTCGGCATCGTCGGTGCCGTAGAGCCGCTCGCCGGGAACCACGCGCAGGACGCGTGCTGTCTGGCCGGAGGAGAGGATCAGCCGGGCGACGTCGGCCACGGCTTCGGCGCGTTCCCGGTCATTCAACAACATCGAGATCGATCCCTTGTTCGTAGATGACCGGCGTAAGGCCGCTCGGGGTCAGGATGTAGGCTTCCTGATCGAGCTGGGTGTCCGGACGCAGCTCGGTGAGCCGCTGGCGGTAGTCGGCGAGCAGATCGGCCTCGAGCTTGGCCCAGTGGCCGGGCTGGCCGGTTTTGTCCACCCGCTTGTCGCCGCTGGAAAAGGAGAAGGCGTTGGCGGTGGCCGAACGCATGACCTGGCAGGCGTGGATCTGCGCCATGATCACCAAAAGCTCGCGGACCTCGCCGGTGGGATCGGGGGTAATCTC
>NZ_JAEX01000040.1 GCF_000519125.1 Desulfocurvus vexinensis DSM 17965 | reverse complement strand
ATCTTCGGCGTGGCCGCCAGCGCCACCGATGGGTCGTCCTGGCGCACCTTCGGCACGGTTATCGGCACCGTCGCCGGTGTGCTTCTGCAGGGGCTGGCATTCGCGCTGAAGATCGTGGCCTGGAACCTGTCGCTCATCGTCCGAGCCCTGGCGGTGGTGGTGCGCAGCGTGGTCTGGGTCGGCAAGGCCATCGTCGGGTCCCTGATCGGAGCGACCAAGTTCATCTACAAGTTCCTGTTGCCCGTGCGCATGATCGGCGAGGCCTTCATGGCCGCCGGGAAGATCGTCTATGCGGTCTGGCAGGTGCTGACCGGTGACATCTCCCTGCTGGACGGGCTCAAGGCCATCGGCGGTGCGGTCTACGATTTTCTTGCCACCCCGTTCCGCTGGGCGCGGGATGTGATGGTCGGTGTCTGGGATTTCATTTCCGGCATCTTTACCTCCATCGGACGCCTGGTGGCCGACGCCGCCGGACAGATCGGCCAGGCGATTCTGAATCTGCCGATCATCAGCACACTGCGGGAGCTGTTTGCCACCGTGCGCTCTTTCTTCGCCGGGGACACCACCTTCTTCGAGGCGGGCAAAAAGCTGCTGATCACCCTGGGCGAAGGGATCTGGTCGGCGGTGACCTATCCCGTCACCATGCTCAAGAACGCCCTGGGCAAGCTGCGCAATCTGCTGCCGTTCTCCGATGCCCGCGAGGGACCACTCGCCAGCCTGACCGCCTCCGGTTCCGCGCTGCTCAAGACCCTCGCCGACGGCATGAGCCTTACCCAGACGCTGCCCGCGAAAGTGTTCGGCTTCGCCGCTCGCGGAATTCTCTCGGCCGCTGCGGGAGCGTGGCAGCAGATCAAAACGGCGGGCGGCAACCTCATGGACGCCGCCTCAGCTCCCTTCCGCATGGCCGGAAAACTCTGGGATGGGTTGACCTCCGGGGCTCAAACCGTCGCGGCCAAGGCTGGTACCATTTTCGGCGGTCTCAAACAATCCCTGTTTGGCAACACGCCCGAACTGGCGCTCAAGCCGCCCCAGGTCAATACCTGGGACGCGCTGGCCACGGGAGCCGTCAATCTCCGCGACCGGATCGTTACCACGCTATCGGCCGTGCCCGGCGCTGTCGGTCGAATCTTTACCAACGCCGGTGCCGAGGGGCAAACCCTCTGGCAAAGGCTTTCCAGCGGCGCGAGCGCGGGCATTCAGGCGATCAAGGATAGAAGTACTGGGATCGCCAACGGTTTGCTCTCCTCCGCTCGCGCCATGCTGGGAGTCCAGACCCCGGTCCCGCAGGTGGCCGAGCAGAAACAACCGCTCAAGACCGCGCAGCCCGCCGAATCGATTGGGCAACGCATCATCGAAAGCGTGCTCAGTCTCGTTCCGCGTCTGGACGAACGCCTGGTGCCCAAGGCCCTGAGCGCCATGCTGATGCTCCAGCCAGTCATGGCCAAGGCCGCGCCACCCCCACAACCGATGAACGGCACCGTGCAGACCGTCGCGGCGGCCGTCGAGCCGGTAAGTAAGAGCTACATCCAGCCGTATGCGGTGGAACCGGCACCGGAAATCGGAAGTGCTTCTCTGGCTCCGGCCGGGATCGAGCGGCCCAAGACAACCGCGCCGACTCCGATAGCGAAGCCCCTGCAATCGGGACTCGCCGAGACGGTGCCTTCCGAGCGGTTGATCGCTCCGGCTCGCACCGCTCCCGCGACACCCATGCGCGGAGAGGAAGCCGGTCCGGGGCTGCGCGAACTGCTGGAATCGCTGCTCTCGCGCCTCAATGGCTTGGCCGACCGACCGGTGGAACTGAGCGTGACCACCAACATCGATGGCCGGAAGGTGGCCGAGGCCGTCTACAAGGACCTGCGGGAGCGGAAGATCAGAAACTACGAAACCCTGTGAGAGGACCGATGAAACGCATCTTTGTCTGCAGCCCGTTCGCGGGCGACATAACCCGAAACGTCAGGGTCGCCGAGGCGCTTTGCCGTCGGGTCATGAGACGCGGTCACGCGCCGTTCGCGCCGCACCTGTTGTATCCGACCTTTACCGATGACAGCGTTCCCGAGCAGCGGGAGACTGGCATCGCCTGCGGCCTGGCCTACATGGAATGTTGCGACGAGGTGTGGGCGTTCACCGGCAACGGCATTTCCAGCGGCATGCGGCTGGAACTCGACCGGGCCGGACAACTGGGCAAGCCGATCATCGAGATCGCCGAGGTGTAAGGAATGGCCTGGGATCAACAGCCCATCAAGGGATATCTGGTGGACGCCGACACGGGGGAGCGGCTCGAATTCCAGTACAACCCCAACTCCATCAGCGACGAGAAGTCGACCGACTACGCGACGATCAAGATCCCTGGCATGAGCCACCCGCGCTACCAGTACGTCGCCGGGGAGCCGCGCCGGATCGCCTTCAAGGTCGAGCTGTTCAAGGGGCCGGTGAAACAGAAGGTCGACTGGCTCCGCTCGCTGCAATATCCGGAGCACGCCGGAACCATGCTCAAGAACGCGCCGCACCGTGTGCTGCTGATTTTCGGCGATCTCTACCCGGGCGTGACCTGCATCGTCCGGCAGGTGAAGGCGCGTTTCTTCGGCCTGTTCGACCGGGACAACCTGCTGCCGCAACGCGCCGAGGTGGACATCGTCCTCGAGGAATATGTGGATCGTTCCATCAACTGGTCGGAGGTGCGCTCATGATCGGCCGTGATTCCCGCTACGCCCGCTGCGTTCTCTACCGGGACAGCGACGGCACCTCCCTCGGCATGCGCCAGCGCATCGACACTACTCCGAGATATGACGACCGCCTGCACACCGTGGTCGAGGGCGACCGTTTGGATCTGCTCGCTCACCGCTATCTGGGTGATGCCCGGCTCTGGTGGATCATCTGCGACTACAACGACCTCTTTTTCCCGTTGGCGCTCGAGCCGGGTCTGGCGCTGCGCATTCCCTCCCGCGAACACGTCCAGATGCGCCTGCTCGACTGAAGCGTCCGACACCTCGCCATGCCTTCCGGTAAGTAAGCAGGGAACTGCGAACCGCCGGAGAGACGCATGGATCTGGATACCTTCAAACCGACATTTCTGATTCAGATCGAGGGGCAAGACCTCTCGAAGGACATCACCCAGGAGATCACCTCGTTCGTCTTCACCGATAACGAGGAGGAGCTGGATGTTCTCGAGCTGTCGGTGACCGACCGCAACCTGCAGTTCGTCGACGATCCGCTGTTCCAGGAAGGCAATGAGATCGTGGCTCGCTTCGGCTACGTGGGTAACCTCTCTCCGCGCAAGAAGGCGGTCATCAAGGACATCGATTACGATTTTCCGGAAAACGGTGATCCGACCATCCGCATCAAGGCCTACGACAAGGGCTTCAAACTGGCGGGCAAGGAAAACCAGAAGGTCTGGCAGAAACCCGCTCCCGGCATCCTCTATTCGGAAATTGCCGAACAGGTCGCCGCCGCCAACGGCCTCACCCCGGTGGTCACGGCCACCAAGGGGACCCATCTCCGCGTCACCCAGAGCAACATCTCGGACGCCCAGTTCCTCAAGGAGCTGGCGGAAAAGGCCCGCGACCGCGATGGCGACGGCGTGAGCGGCTATGTCTTCTACATCCAGGACGACGAACTCCATTTCCATCCCCGCGAGCTCGACCAGACGCCGCTTCTGACCCTCGAATATTTCACCGACACCAAGGGCCTGCTGCGCTCGTTCCGCCCCAGCACCCAATCCCAGGGAGCCAAGGGCGCGGGTGTCGAGACCAAGACGGTCGGCGTCGACCCGCGCAAGAAGGACGTGGTCGAGCACAAGGCCAACAACGCCAGCGCGCCCGAGCGGACGGCCCTGGGCAAGCAGACTTATCTGGTCGACGGCAACACCGGCGAAGGCAGCTTCAAGGAACAGGAGACGGGGCAGATCGTGCCCAGCTTCGACCGTTCCGAAGGCTTTCACGAAGAGCCGCGCCAGGAGCCCGCCCAGGACAGCGCCGAAGGCAAGTTCCGCGAGGCCGAGCTGCGCCAGGTCGAGGCGGACGCCGCCACCATCGGCATTCCCCAGCTACGCGCCAAGAAGAACGTCGAGATCAAGGGCGTGGGCCGGAAGTTTTCCGGCATCTATTACTGCCACTCGGTGCGCCACAGCATCAGCGGCGCTGGCTATCTCTGCGAACTCAAACTCAAGAAGAACGCCCTCGGCAAGGGCGCGGGCGACAAGTCCGCCGAGTCCCAGGGCAAACCCAACGACAAGGAGGCCCCGCCCACGCCGCAAAACGAGCCGCCAGCCATGGTGACCATCGACGCGGATTCCGGCGCGGTCACACAAGGAGGCGGCAATGGGTGATCTCAGCAAGAATTTCAACCGTTCGGAATTCGCCTGCAAGGGCACGAACTGCTGCGGCCATTCGGCTGCGGTCCATCCCGACCTGGTCGACGCCCTGCAGACGCTGCGCGACCGCATCGGCAAACCGCTCTCCATCACCAGCGGCTTTCGCTGCAACCGGCACAACAAGGCGGTGGGCGGCGCGGAGCAGAGTTTCCACACGCTGGGCATGGCGGCCGACGTGAGCTGTCCCGCTGGCGTTTCGCCCGAGGAACTGGCGGTCATCGCCGAGGAGATTCCATTCTTCCGCGAGGGCGGCATCGGGGTCTACGCCTCCTGGGTCCATCTCGACGTGCGCCAGTCGGGCAAGGCGAGGTGGCGGTCATGAGCGCCGAAACCAAGACCCTGTTTTCCGGCACCGCGCTGGGTCTCTCCGGACCGCTTCGGGTGGAGATCCTGCCCAATGGAATGACCGCGAGGCTGACCCAGCCGTTCCGTGTCCGCACCGGTGCTGGCCGCATCATCGAAGTGCCCGCCGGGTTCGAGACCGACTTCGCCTCGGTGCCGCGCCTGTTCTGGCGCGTGGTGCCGCCCTGGGGCCGATATTCCCCGGCGGCCGTCGTTCACGACTACCTCTACCACACCGGTAAGGTCTCGCGGCTTGCGGCCGACCGCCTCTTTCTTGAACTGATGGCGGCCCTGGGCGTGCCTCTGTGGAAAAGGCAGGTCATGTATTGGGCGGTTCGCCTGGGCGGATGGCTGGCCTGGAACGCCAGTCGAAAGCGGGAGACGGAGCATGCTTGAAACCCGCGACCGTCAATCCGAGGAGCGCTTCCGCAACCGCTGGTACGGGAAGTACCGGGCCTTCGTGCGCGACAACAACGACCCCGAACGCCTCGGCCGGGTCCGTCTGGAAATCCCCGCCGTGCTCGGCAGCGGGCGGGAGAACTGGTCCGAATGGGCCGCGCCCTGTTTTCCCTACGGCGGCAACGACGACACCGGCATGTTCCTGGTCCCCGAGGAAGGGGCCTCGGTCTGGGCCGAGTTCGAGGGCGGCGTAGTCCAGTATCCGATCTGGACCGGGGTCTGGCTGGCCAAGAGCAATCCCGGCGAGCAACCCGAGGAATCCAAGCGCACCTGCGCGAATGCCTTCTGCCATGACTGTGAGGACAAGGTCGAGCATCAGGCCAACCGGCACGACGATCTCGAACACAAGAAGTACCACGGCCATCCGCCGTATTACTGTCCTCGCCTGAAGGTCCTGCTCAAGACCGAAACCGGCCACACCATTCTGGCCGATGACCGCGACGGCGACGAGCTGCTGCGGATCATCGACCGCACCGGACAGATCCTCACCATGGAAGGGAAGGTGAAGCCGGAGATGCAGAGCGGCAACGCCCTGCGGCGCGGCACGAAGGACGCCGAGAAAGGCGACCAGCTCGACATCGCCTCGCAGATCGTCGGCTCCCGCGCCCGCATCCAGCTCACCGACCTCTGCCGCCAGCAGGTGATCCTCGAAGCCTGGCAGGACAAGGAGAAGGTCCACATCCTTTCGTGCGACAAGGGCCGCTCCCGCTGGCAGAAGATCCTCATCGACACCACCAAGGGCCGGGAGAAGGTTCATATCTGGGGGCTCAACGGCACCCAGGAAATCCTCGTCGATTCCACCGCCGCCGCCGAGCAGATCCGGCTCACCGACAAGGCCGGTCAGGTGGTGCGCATGAACGCCGCGCCCGGCCAGGAGAGCATCAGCGCCACCGACAAGTCCGGCAGCCTCGTGTTCATGGATGGGGTGGCCGGAAACATCATCATTCGCTCAACGAACTCCGTCTTGATCAACACCTGAAGGAAGCATTGCATGGGAGAAAGAACAACAACGCCCTCCGGACTCTCGGCCAGCGAGGAATTGCTGGCCCGGACTTTCGATCATTGGCGGGAGGAATTCCGCAGCATCCTCGAAAACCATCGCCGGGAAATCCAGGACCGACTCGAGAAGATCGAGCGTGAAATCGAGAAGAAATCGGACAAGGAAAACGTCGAGGTACTGGTCCGCTCGATCTATTCCGATCTGCACCGGCACGCCGAGGAGATCGACCGGCTGCACGCCCGGGTCGGCTCCAAGATGGGGACCGAGACCATGTGGAAGATCGTCGGCCTGGTGTTGACCATCGGCAGCACCATTGGCGGACTCGTCGGCTTTCTGATCCATCTGTTGCTGAAGGTGAACCCATGAGCTCCCAGGCTCGACTTGGCGACATCAGCAGTCACGGCGGCGTCATCATCACCGGGGCAAGCCGAACGCTGGACAACGGCATGCCGGTGGCCCGCATGGGGGACCTGCACGTCTGTCCCATCCCGGGGCATGGTGTGACGCCCATCGTGACCGGCAGTTTCGACACCATCACCGAAGGATTGCCCAACGCCCGCATCGGCGACATCACCGCCTGCGGAGCCATCATCGTCACTGGCAGTCCCGACACCATCGACAACTGAGGGGGACGCGATGAACAATCTCGAACAGCCGCAGGAACCGCACTACTGGGATGTTTTCCCGAAACTGATCCGGGTCTCGCGATCCCCATTCGTTCAGCGCATTCCGCTCTCGATCCGTGGTCTGCCCGAAGCGCCGGTGTTCGAATCGTCCAATCCCGACGTGGCCAGTGTCGATGAAGACGGCATTGTCGAATGCGGCTTCGTACCCGGAGCGGCCATGATTCTGGTCTGGGATTCGCCCGAGCGGCTCAGCCTGCGGCACGTTCAGGTCGAGGTCTATGGCGGCGGCGTCTCCGCACCGGTGGAGGTACCTTCATGACGGATGCCCCGGCAGCCTTCAGCCACTGGGAGGTACAGCCTCGCTCCATCCGCCTCTCCGCTGGCGATTTCGAGCAACGGGTTCCGCTCTCCCTGCGCGGCGACGTGGACACCCCGGTCTTTGCCTCCAGCAACCCGGAAGTCGCGGAGATCGGGCCGGACGGTGTCATTCGCTGCGGCTGGACCATCGGCAACGCCGTGCTCATGGTCTGGCGATCCTCGGCCCGGGACAGTCTCCGCCATGTTCTGGTGGAGGTCCGCGATCCGTCCTGGTTCGCCGACCACCCGGACTTTGCCAGCGGAGCCACGGTCTTCCTCAGCGGCATGGTGGTCAACGCCCTCAATACCAGCGGTGTCGGCAACGCGCTGATCGAATTCCGCCGCTCGGAAACCGGCCCGGCGGCGTTCCAGACCTTTGCCAACGCCTATGGCGGGTTCGAGCTGTCCGTACCCGAGGGGTTCTATTACGTGGAGGTCACCGCGCCGGGATACATCGCCTGGCATGGCTGGGTGAATGCCGACCCCAACACCTCCGGCGACATCCAGATCGTTCTCTCGCCCGAGCTCGACGGCCAGGTCGCCCGCATCGTGTTGCAGTGGGGCCTGAATCCCCGGGATCTCGATTCCCATCTCACCGGGCCGACGCCATCGGGCGGTCGGTTTCATGTGTTCTATTCCCACACCATCGAAAACGAGGCGGCGGAATTGGACGTGGACGACACCAGTTCCTACGGGCCGGAGACCATCACCATCCATCGGCTCATTCCCGGCGTCTACCGCTACGCGGTCCACGACTACACCAACCGCAATGCCAATCCGAGCACCGGCCTGGCGCAGTCCGGAGCATCGGTGAAAGTGTTCCTGAACGATGGCCGTGAGCAGACCTTCACCGCTCCCAACGCCCCCGGCACGGTCTGGACCGTGTTCGAAATCGACGGCGCGACCGGAACAGTGACGCCGGTCAACGCCATGAGCTATCAATCCCAACCCGCCAATGTCGGCATGTAATGGAGGTTGTCATGATTTCCGAAGAACCCGCCGACTTGCAGGCCACCATCGAGCAGACCGATTCCGGCGAACAACAGTATGTGCTGCGGGTGCTCTGCGATCACCTGTCCGGCATCCGTGAAGAACTTTCCGGCATCCGCACGCTGCTAGAGGCCAGTCACGCCGCCTCGGAGGCGATGCGTGGCCAGGCCCAGGCTTATCTTGAGGCCCAGCAGGCCAGGACCCAGGAGTACCTGGAGCAGGTACAGATCGAGCCGGAGCCCGATTTTTATCCCTTTGTCGAACTGCCTGTGGGCACCGAACCCCGGGATCTGCCGGATGGCAACCGGCTCTTCACCTTGCCCGACGGCATGATCCTGCGGACCACGGACGACCAGCGCATCTGCGTTATCGACGGAGGAGAACAGCAGGTCATCACCCCCGGACCCGGCACGGCCACCGAGGTCGCCCCGGGACGCCTTTACACCCTGGTCGAGTCCTATCTGCGCTCGACCCAGGAGGCAGCCGGTATCAGCGGACTGCCTGCCGGGATCGAGCCGACCGCCATGGGCGCGGAACGCTTCGCGGTGGTTCTGCCCGAGGGCATCCGCCTCGACGTCGATCACCGGGAGCGTTTCATCACCCTGATCAACCCGGCCGGACCTATCGACATCATCGGCATCGGCCGCATCGAGGGCATCGGCGAAACCATTGCTGTCCGTCTGCTCTCCGGCGGAGCCAAGGGATTCCAGTGCGGCCAGTCCGGCCACGGTGGGTTGATCGAGGCGAACGGAACCATCCACTTGGGTCTGGAAATTGGTCTGGATCTGGTGGTCCGGTTCCTGGGAGAAACCATCGACGACGGCGCACCGGAAAATGGCTGCTCGGGACAGTGCGGCATCGACTGCGAGGAGCGTACCTGATGAGCTACGACTTTCTCGGCAAGGGATTGCGCTATCCGTTCCGGTTTCAGTCGGTATCCGGCGGCACTCAGATCTCGACCGCCACCTCACGTGAGCACGAGCATATCCGCGAAAGCATCCTGCAGATCCTCGGCACCCGGATCGGCGAACGGTTCATGAATCCGGAGTTCGGCTCCCGGCTGAAGGATCTGGTGTTCGAACAGAACGGCGAGGTGCTCAAGGGCCTGCTGCGCCATTACGTGATCGACGCCATCAAGCGCTGGGAAAAGCGGGTGATCATCACGGAGGTGCGCTTCGATGACCGGCCGCTGAATATCGACGGAAACCTGCTGCTGGTGCATATCGCCTACCGGGTGATCCAGAGCCAGGTGGACGGCAACCTGGTCTATCCCTTCTACAGAGAAGACCCGAACCATCCCGCGCCCAGCTATCCCCAGCCGGAGCCGGAGCCCGAGCCGGAACCGCCACCGGTGCGCAGCGTGCGCCTGTCGCCGGACGTGCGCTCGCTGTTCAATCTGCTCTGGTTCGACGCGGCCGAGATGAGCCCCGATCCGGACGATTCCTTCACCTGGCCAGCCGGGCAATACGAAGTCACCTACATCGAGGGAGCCTTTCAGGATCGCAACGGCAAGTGGATCGTCAGCCATCCGGGTGACAATCACGGCCATTATCTGGTCTTCGAGGGAGCGCCAGAAACCGAAGCGCCCCAGGCCGAGCACGCCCTCTATCTAGCCGCGAGCGGTCTGGGCTTCGACACCCAGAGCCAGGCGGAAGACAACGCCGCTGGCACCGTTCACCGGATCACCACGTTGGAGCCGGGCCGCATCGGTCTGTTCTATTTCGAGGGCAAGAAGGAATCCCACTACCTCAACAACACCGCCGGGCAGCCCAATCCCGTCTGGCAACTGCGCGGCCCACTCTGAGGCATCCCGCCTCCGACACATCCAGGTCCCTTCCGGTAAGTAACCGGCGTGGCGAGAGCATCAGGCGCTCTCGCATAACCGCCGAAAACCGGAGAGACCATGGGCCGCGCAAGCATCGGATACATCAACAAGGATTACGAATCGATCCGCCAGGAGCTGCTGGCGAAGATCCCGCAGCTCACCGACCGCTGGACCGATTTCAACCACTCCGATCTCGGCGTCGTCCTGCTCGATCTGTTCTGCGGCGTGGGCGACATGCTGGCCTACTACCTGGACGCCCAGGCGGCCGAGGCCTTTCTGCCCACGGCCCGCCAGCGCCAGAACGTCATCAACCTCTGCAAGCTCATCGGCTACCGGC
>NZ_JAEX01000039.1 GCF_000519125.1 Desulfocurvus vexinensis DSM 17965 | reverse complement strand
GCTTGCGCGCCGGGAGAGGGGGCGGGGGGAACCCCGTTTTCGGCGCTTGGGGAAAAGGGGGTTCCCCCCGCCCCCTCTCCCGGCGCGCAAGCACAGGACGAAACGAAGGAGCAGCGACCATGTACTTCGACGCCGAATATGAGTGTATGTCGCGCCAGGCGCTGGAGCAGGTGCAGCTTGAGCGCTTGCAGTCCACGCTGTACCGCATCTCGCGCAACGTGCCGTTCTACCGCAAGAAGTTCGAGGCCATGGGCCTGGACACCGGCGACGTGCGCGACCTGGCCGACCTGCGCAGGCTGCCCTTCACCACCAAGGACGACCTGCGGCTGAACTACCCCTACGGCATGTTCGCGGTGCCCATGCGCGAGGTGGTGCGCCTGCACGCCTCCAGCGGCACCACGGGCAAGGCCGTGGTGGTGGGCTACACGAAGAACGACGTGCGCCGCTGGGCGCGGCTGGCCGCGCGGGTGCTCACGGCGGGCGGCGTCACCAAGGACGACGTGGTTCAGATCGCCTTCGGCTACGGGCTGTTCACGGGCGGCTTCGGGTTCCACTACGGAGCCGAGCTGCTGGGCGCCTCGGTGGTGCCCAGCTCCCACGGCAACACCCAGCGCCAGATCCAGATCATCCAGGACTACAAGACCACGGCCCTGGTCTGCACCCCGGGCTACGCCCAGTATCTGGCCAAGCGCATGGGCGACGCGGGCGTCAACGTCAACGCCCTGACCCTGCGCCACGGGCTGTTCGGCGGCGAAACCTGGAGCGAGGCCATGCGTACGGCCATCCAGGACGGGCTGAAGGTCACGGCCACGGACAACTACGGCCTGTCGGAGATCATGGGCCCCGGCGTGGCCGGGGAATGCCTGGAACGCAACGGCCTGCACCTGAACGAGGACCATTTCCTGGCCGAGATCGTGGACCCGCAGACCCTGGAGCCCGTGGCCGAGGGCGAGGTCGGCGAGCTGGTGCTGACCACGCTGACCAAGGAAGCCTTCCCCATGCTGCGCCTGCGCACGGGCGACCTGACGCGCTTCCTGCCCGGGGACTGCCCCTGCGGGCGCACCCACCGCAGGCTGGACCGCATCCAGGGCCGCACCGACGACATGTTCACCCTCAAGGGCGTGAACGTGTATCCCCGCCAGGTGGAGAACGTGCTGGCCACCATCGAGGGCATCGACCCCTGCTTCCAGATCGTGCTGGAGCGCGAGGACGGGCTGGACCGGGGCACCGTGCTTGTGGAGGCGGGCACCGACGAGTTCTTCGACGAGATCAAGAAGCACCAGATGCTGTGCGCCGAGATCCACCGCCGCCTGGAGTCCGTGCTGGGCGTGGGCTTTGCCGTGCGCATCGTGGAGCGCGCCAGCCTGTTCGACGGCCAGGCCTGCAAGACCCGCCGCGTGGTGGACAAGCGCACCATCTAGGGCGGGCAAAAACGGGAGCGCGCAAATGCACGAGGCCGCGCATCCTTCGGGATGCGCGGCCTCGGTGCGTTCGGGGCGGGGCCCGGGGGCCCGGGGCCGGGCTACTGCTCCACGCGCTTGAGCTCGGCCTCGCGGTCCGGGGCGAGGTCCACGGCGGCGAAGGCGGGGGTGGCGGGCAGGGCCAGGGTCAGGGCGGTGGTGGTGTCCAGCTCGAAGGTCACGGGCCCGGCGAAGCGCACGTCGAGCATGTGCCCGCCCGCGTCGCGCGCGGCGTTCAGGTAGTGCAGGTGGAAGCCGGGCACCCCGGCGGCCTTGGCGAAGGGCGGACCGTAGAAGCCCACGATATCGCCGCTGGTGGCAGGGAGGGTGAACTCGGGCTGGGAGGCCGCGACCGCCTTGAGGGGCGGATAGGGCTCGGCCTGGCGCGGGACGCTGCGCGTGCGCACCAGCTCGAAGGCGCCCTGGGCGCGCACGGCGTAGAACATGTTCGGGCTGGGCAGCGCGGCGGTGAGGCGTGCGGCCAGCTCGGCCAGGGAGCCGACGCCCTCCAGGGTCACGCTGAAATCGGCCTCGAAGGGCGTGACCTGGGCAAAGGGCGTGGTCTCGTCGGCGGGCACGGGCGTGGCCTTGCCGTCGGCGCGCACGCGCCAGACCGCGCCGTCCAGCACGACCATTTCGCCGTCCAGGGCGTCGAAGGTGCCCAGGCCCAGGTCGCCGTGGCGCAGCAGTTCGGCCATGGGCACGGCGCCCTGGTAGACCCCCGCCAGCAGTGCGTCGATGGTGGACACCTGCCACAGCGTGTCGCGCCCGGGGTCGGCCTCCCCGGCGCGGACCACGGCGGCGGAGGCCAGCACGGCCAGCATGTACAGGGCGATGCCCAGCAGGATCTTGGCGATGAGACGGACGCGTTTGCTCACTCGGCACCCCTCGGGTTTGTGAAATCGGCGTCTTTCTACCAGCCCTCGGCCCAAAAGGGAAGCGGCGCGTGCCGCCTCCTCCCCCCCGGGGGCAAAGGAAGAACCGCCTTCCGGGGGGGGTGGAAGGCGGTTCGGGGGGGGACGAGGGGGCGGTTGCTTGGGGGGGGGCGCCCCCTCGGAAGGCTCCGGCAGCTGCGCAGGAGATGCCGCCGGAGCCGAATATGGCGCTAGCAGGCCTCGACGCGCTGGGCCTCGTCGCACTGTCCGCAACGGGTCTCCACAAGCTCGAAGCCCTTGAGCAGCGGCGCCAGATACAGCCACTGGCGGGCGCTGCATTCCGGACATTCCTCGGCCACATGCACGGTCCAGCAGACGGTGCACAGGCGGGCGGCCTCCAGGGCGATGCCTTCGTTGGACGCCTTGCGGGCAAGATGGAAAATGGTGTCGGCGGTCGTCATGGTCGTTCCCTCCGCCTCTCTTCTAACAAGACCCGTGCCAAAACTGCCCGCCCCTGGTGCGGAAGGCTTTTCATCAAAAAATCAACGCATTGCGCCAGGCGCTCGTGGCAGCGGCATCGCCTGGCCTGTATTTCCTCGCCCGAAACGTCCAATCCGGGAGGACTTGTCTAGTTTGAATGGATAGAGTCCATGCGGGCAAGACGGCCAGCCCTGTGCCGGGCCGGGTCAGCGCCTGCTCAGGCCATGCTTTTGCAGGATCTGGTACAGCCGGGCCCGGGAGACCCCGGCTTCGGCGCAGCAGCGGCGCACGTCGCCGCCCGTGCGGCGCAGCAGGCGGCTGAAATACTCGCGCTCGGCGGCGCCGACCACGGCCTCGCGGTAGTCGGCCCAGGAGCCGTCCGCGTCGGCCTGCGGCGGGGCCGGGGCCGCCGGGGCCGGGCCGGGCTGCGCCCCGCCCCGCCCCAGCCCCGGGGCCGGAGCCGAAGCCGGAGCCAGGGGCAGGGACGGCCCGTCGCGGTTGACCAGGGTCCGCGCGTAGCTCACGCGCACCTCGTCGGGCAGGTGCTTCAGGTAGAGCACGCTCTCGGGCCCGGCGGCGGCCAGGGAGCGCTCCAGGCACTGCACCAGCTCGCGCACATTGCCCGGCCAGGGGTAGGCCGTGAGGGCCTCCATGAACTCCGGGGAGAAATCCTTGCGCCCGAAGCGCCCGCCAGCGGCCAGCTTTTCCATGTGCAGCGCCACGATCTCGGGGATGTCCTCGCTGCGCTCGCGCAGGGCGGGCAGCTCGATGCTGAAGGAGCGGATGCGGAAGAGCAGGTCCTTGCGGAACTCGCCGCGCTCGACCATGGCTTCGAGCTGGCGGTTGGTGGCCGCCACGAGGCGGAAATCGCTGCTCTGCTCGGTCTTGGAGCCCACGGGGCGGAAGGTGCGGTCCTCCAGCACGCGCAGAAACGCCCGCTGCATGGAAAACGGCAGCTCGCCCACCTCGTCCAGGAACAGCGTGCCCCCGTGGGCCAGGGCCACCAGGCCTTCGCGGGCCTTGTCCGCCCCGGTGAAGGCGCCCTTGACGTGGCCGAAGAGGATGGACTCCACCAGGGTTTCGGGCAGCGACGCGCAGTCCACCACCACGAAGGGCTGGGCCGCACGCGGGCTGTTGGCGTGGATGGCCCGCGCGAACAGCTCCTTGCCGGTGCCCGTTTCGCCGGTGATGAGCACGCTGGCGCCGGACTCCCCGGCCAGGGCCACGGTGTGCATCAGCGCGCGCATCAGCCCGCTGGACCCGGCGATGCCCTTGCGCAGGATGGTGCGGTCGTCGCGCCGGGCGCGCTTGTCCTCGCGGTAGCGCACGGCCCGGGCCAGGGGCGCGCTCACCGCCGCCAGGTCCAGGGGCTTGGCCACGAAGTCCCACGCGCCCTCGCGCATGGCCCGCTCGGCCACCTGGGCGTCGCCCGCCCCGGTGATGACGATGACCTCGGGCCTGCCCGGCGAGTCCAGCAGCCGGGGCAGGATGTCCAGCCCCGTGCCGTCGGGCAGGTACACGTCCTGGAAGACCACGTCGTAGGGCCGGGCCTCGGCCTCGGCCAGCCCCTGGGCCAGGCTGCCCGCCATGGCGCAGCGGTGGCCCTGCTCCTGCACCATGTCGCACAGCATTTCGCGGACCATGTGGTCGTCGTCGATGATCAGCACGTTGGCCATGGCGTCATCCTGCCTTGCGGGCTACGCGGCAGCGCGGGGCAGCACGGCCGTGGCCCGCGTGCCCGTGCCGGGTTGCGAATCCAGGGCCAGCCAGCCGCCGTAGCTGCGCACGATGCCCTGCACGATGGCCAGCCCCATGCCCGTGCCCTCGCCCGAGGGCTTGGTGGTGAAGAACGGGTCGCAGGCCCGGCGCAGCACCTCCGGGGCCATGCCCCGGCCCGTGTCGGCGACCTCCAGGGCCACGCCCTGGCCCTGGGCGCCCGGGCCGGGCTCGCCCACCAGGGGCGGCGGGCAGGCCGCGTCCTCCCGGCTCCCCTGGGCGCACAGCCCGAGGCGCACCGTCAGCCGCCCGCCGTCGGCGCGCATGGCGTCCACGGCGTTGACCATCAGGTTCAGCGCCACCTGGTGCAGCTGGGTGGGATCGGCGCGCACCGGGCAGGGGTGGCCGGGCGGCGCGTAGTCCACCTCCACCCCGGCGGGCAGCGTGGCCCGCACCACGTCCAGGGCTTCCTCAAGCACCCCGGCCATGTCCACGGGCTCGCGGTCCGTGGCGGCGGGGCGGCTGAAGTCCAGCAGCAGTTGCACCAGAGAGCGCGCCCGCGCCCCCGCGCGCAGGATGCGGTCGAACATGCGGTGCAGCGGGTCGGCCTCGGGCACCCGGCGCAGGCCCATCTCGGAGTAGCCGATGATGGCCGACAGGATGTTGTTGAAGTCGTGGGCCACGCCGCTGGCCAGGGTGCCCACGGCCTGCATCTTCTCGGCCTGGCGCAGGCGCTCCTCCTGGGCGCGCAGCCTGCGCTCCGTGCGCGCGCGGTACAGCGCCGTCTCCACCGTGATGCGCAGGTGGGTGTGCTCGAAGGGTTTGACCAGATAGCCGTAGGGCGTGGTGGGCTTGACGCGTTCCAGGGTCTCGCGGTCGGTGTAGGCGGTGGAGAAGATGACCGGCACATCGAGCTGCTCGCGGATGGCCGCCGCAGCCTGCGTGCCGTCCATGGCCCCGGCGAGCATGATGTCCATGAGCACCAGGTCCGGGCGCTCGCGCAGGGCGAACGGCACGGCGTCCTCGCCCCGGGGGATGACCGCCAGCACCTCGTAGCCGAAGCCCGCAAGCGCGTGCTCGATCTCCTTGGCGATGATGGCCTCGTCCTCGACGATGAGAATCCTGCCCTCGGACATGGTCCCCCCTTTTCCTGCCCGCGAAGACCGCGCGGCGCGGTGTCCAGCGGGAGTACACACCGCATATCAAAAAACTGGACAAAGGCAAACCCGCAGCACAGAGCGGCCCAACCGGCCCGCCGCCCTTGAGCTCTTGGGCCGGACGCTGTATGAGAGCCCAACGGGCCGCGCCCTGGGGCACGGCCCGCATACAAACCAATGAGGACCATGATGGAAGCGGGACGCACGGCATACGAAGGCTGGATCTACGGCGTGGGCGAGTGGCAGTACAGCAAGATTTCCCGGCTGCTCAAGCGCGCCTTCGAGACCGTTGAATACGTCTATCTGGAAGAAAACACCGGGACCATCCACCTGGCGGGCCCGAGCGCCATGTTCGAGGAGGACGCCGAGAACCTCGTGGCGACCCTCGACCTGCTGGTGGACCAGATCGCGCCCCAGGGCAAGGGCCTCGTGCTGGCCACCACCTGGGACCAGCGCGGCAGCGCCAGCGTCGAGGCCTTCGACCTCAAGGCCGGGAGTTGGGAACGCCGCACGGTGGCCCTCTAGCTGACTGCGGGGAAACTCCCTTCCCCGGGCGGTTCAGGCATGGCGCAATGCCAGGCGTGAAAAAGCCCAAGGCCGGCGCGCAGCACCACAGGCGCGAGGGCCCGGATTCGTGACTGGCGCGGCAGGCCGCCATCGTGGGCGGCCTGCCAGGACGTTGGCCCCTCCGGGGCCGGGAGCCGCGCCGCAGCGGCGGCCCACGCAGCACCGCGCGCTCCGCGCGCAAGGGGAAGAACCATGACCGCGATCGCGTTGCGTCTGGCCGCCGTGGCGGCCCTTGCGGGCCTCGCCCTTGCCCCGTGCCGGGCCGGGGCCGAGGTGGTGTCGGCCATCCTGTACCCCGGCTCGGCCCTGGTGACCGAGGAGCAGACCCTGGCCCTGGACGCCGCCGCAGGCCTGCCCACGGGCGTGCTGACCCTGCCCGCAGGCGCCGACGAAGGCAGCGTGACCATCCAGGCCCGGGGCGGCTCGCCGCTGACCCTGGCCGGGGTGGACGTGCGCCCCGTGCGCCGCACCGACGAGGGGCGCATCCGCGAGGTGCGCGCGGCCCTGGAGCGCGAGGACGCCAAGCGCCAGGCCCTGGCCGACGCCCTGGCCGCCCGCGAGGCCGGGGCCCAGTTCTGGCGCACCCAGGCCGGGGCGCCCCTGGAGCGGCCCGCCGAGGCTCCGGCCCTGGCCGCCGCCCTGCGCCAGGGCCTGGAGGCCGAGCTGGCCGCCGCCTCGGCCCTGCGCCGCGACCTCGCTGCCCAGGAGGCGGTGGTGGCCGACCTGCGCGCCGAGCTGGAGCGCCTGACCGGCGGCGCCGAGATGGTGCTCGAGGTCCGGGCCTCCTTCAACGGCCCGGCCGCCGCCTCGGTGCCCGTACGCCTGAGCTACCGCCTGCGCGACGCGGGCTGGGAGCCCGGCTACGTGCTCGACGCCCGGCCCGCCGAAGGCGTGGTGCGCTTTGCGTGGGACGCCACGGTCTGGCAGGGCTCGGGCCGCGAGTGGAAGAACGTGCCCCTGGCCCTGGCCACCGCCGAATTCCGCACCGGGGCCACCCCGCCGGAGCTGTGGCCCTGGGAGCCCCGGCCCGCCGTGCCCATGGCCAAGGCCGAGCCCGCCGTGCTCATGCGCGCCGCCCCGGCCATGGAGACGGCAAACGACGCCGCCGCTGGCGCCGCCCAGGCCCCGCGCACCCAGGGCGCGGTGTTCGACACCTACGACGCGGGCCGGGCCACCCTGGCCTCGGGCGACCGCGTCCGCCTGCCCATCGCCCGCCAGGACTGGCAGGCCACCTTCGACTATCTGGTGCGGCCCTATGCCGAGCCCCGCGCCTACCTGCGCGCGACCCTCGCCCAGGCCGAGGCGCCGCGCATCCCCTCCGGCCCGGCGGACCTGCTGCTGGAAGGCGCGCTGGTGCAGCGCGTGCCCTTCGAGCTGGCCCGGGCCGAGGCCGAGCTGTTCTTCGGAGCCGACCCGCAACTGGCCGTGACCCTGCGCAGCACGGACCGCAAGTCCGGCGAGGCCGGGCTGTTCGGCGCCCGGGGCCGCCACCGCTGGGCCTGGGCCGTCGAGGTGAAAAACGGCAAGCCCGGCCCGGCGCGCGTGAGCGTGCAGGACCGCCTGCCCCGCCCCGGCGACGAACGCATCAAGCTGGAAAAGACCCTCGGCAAGGACGCCCGGGAAGAGGACGACACCGTGATCTGGGACTTCGAGCTGGCCCCCGGCACGGCCCGGACCGTGGAGTACGGCTACGCCATCACCTGGCCCGGCGACATGGAGCTGGACCTGGGAGGCCGGTAGCCCCGCCCGCGCGGGGCGGCGCGAAACCGCTTCCGCCCCGCCGGGAAGAACTGGTATCATGGCCAGCAGTCACACGCAGGAGCCCGCAGGCCATGGCCAGGATTCTCATCATCGACGACGACGAACCCATCCGCGAGCTGCTGTGCGCCGCCGTGGAGCGCATGGGCCACGAGGCCGAGGCCGCGGCCTGCCTGGGTGAGGCCGCGCGCCTCGTGGCCCGGGCGGACTTCGACGTGCTCTACCTCGACGTGCGCCTGCCCGACGGCGACGGGCTGGCGGCCATGCCCGGCCTGGGGCGGAGCGCCGACCCGCCCGAGGTCATCATCATCACCGGCGAGGGCGACCCCGACGGCGCCGAGCTGGCCACACGCAGCGGCGCCTGGGACTACATCCAGAAGCCCTGCTCCCTGGAACGCATGACCCTGCCCCTGACCCGGGCCCTGCAATACCGCGCGGAAAAGCGGCGCGTGGTGCCCATGGCCCTGCGCCGCGAGGCCATCGTCGGCGCCAGCCCCGGCATCCGCGCCTGTCTGGACCAGGTGGCCCGCGCGGCCTCGAGCCCGGCGGACGTGCTCGTGACAGGCGAAACGGGCACGGGCAAGGAGCTGTTCGCCCGGGCCATCCACGACAACGCCCCCACAGCCCGGGGGCCCTTTGTCATCGTGGACTGCGCGGCCCTGCCCGAAGCGCTGGTGGAAAGCCTGCTCTTCGGCCACGTGCGCGGCGCCTTCACCGGGGCCGAGCAGGCCCGCACCGGGCTGGTGAAACAGGCCGACGGCGGCACGCTGTTCCTGGACGAGGTGGGCGAGCTGCCCCTGCCCGTGCAGGCCAAATTCCTGCGCGTGCTCCAGGAGCGCGCCTTCCGCCCCGTGGGCGGCTGCACCGAGGAGCGCAGCCGCTTCCGGCTGGTGGCGGCCACCAACCGCGACCTGGAGGCCCTGGCCGCGCGCGGGGCCTTCCGGCTCGACCTGCTCTACCGGCTCAAGACCATGGTCCTCGAGTTGCCGCCCCTGCGCCAGCGCCGGGAAGACCTGGGGGCCCTGGTCATGCACCGCCTGGCCGAGCTGGGCAGGCGCCACGGCCAGGGCACCAAGGGCGTGACCCCCGAATTTCTCGAGGCCCTGGGCGCCCACTCCTGGCCGGGCAACGTGCGCGAGCTCTTCAACACCCTGGAGACCGCCGTGGTCGCCGCCCAGGGCGAGCCGACCCTGTTCCCCCGCCACCTGCCGGTGGACCTGCGCGCGCGCATCGCCCGCAAGGCCGCCGGGCGGCGCGGCGAAACCGCCGCCCCCCAAGAGCCAGCGCCGGGCACGGGCTTCCCCTCCTGGCGCGCCTTCCGGGCCCAGGCCGTGGACGAAACCGAGCAGCGCTACTTCGCAGAACTGATGCGCCATGCGGCGGGTGACCGGCGCGTGGCCTGCCGCCTGGCCGGGCTGCGGCCCGCGCGCTTCTATCAGCTCCTGGGCAAACACGGCCTGCTGGGCTAGCCGGGCAACCGGCCCGGGCCGCCGCGCCCCGAACCCGCCAATTGATACTCTATTCCTATATTCTCCTTTGACCTGGCCACAGGAAAGGCTATGGTGTCTGCACCCCTCCCATTCACCTTCGCTTTGCACCAATCCGGGTTACTGCGCCGATGGGCTCGCCCCCGCGCACGAGGAGGAGACGATGTTCAAGAACATGAGGTTGGGGATGAAGCTCGGACTGGGGTTCGCCCTGGTCCTGCTGCTCACGGCCACCGTGGCGGGCCTGAGCTGGAACAGCATGCTCGGCGTCAAGAACAGAAGCGCCAAGGCCGAGGACATGAACGCCATAAACGTCGCCATGTTCAACGCCCGCGTCAGTGCCCTGTACTACTTCCTGGACCATGACCCGGAAATGGCCAAGGGCTTCAACACCCACATGGCCGCCCTGGCCGAAACGGCCAAGGCCACCCGCGCCACCTACAAGATCCCGGCGGACCAGGCCACCGTGGATGCCATCGTTGCCCACGCCCAAACCTACACCGACAACTTCAACACCTACGCCCGTCTCCAGCAGGAGCGGACCACCCTGCTGGGCGGCGTGGTCAGCAGCGCCGGAGAGCTGGAACAAGGCGTGGCCACCCTGCTGGAACGCCTGCGGCCCCAGGCCGGGCGCGGGGAACGCTTCGCCGCCTTCGACGCCGCGACCCGCGTCCAGGCCCGCTTCCTGACCCTGCGCGGGCTGGCCAAGGACTACCTCGCCCGCCCCGGCGAACAGGCCCTGCGGCTGGTGGACGAGGGCTTCGCCGCCCTGCTCACCGAGCAGGACGCCCTGCGCGCGGCCATGCCCGAGGCCGAACGCCAGGCCCTGACGCCCCTGGAGCAGGCCGCCCGAGCCTACCGCGACGGCTTCGCCGCCTACGCCCAGGCCACGGACAGGCAGATCCAGGCCCGCACGGCCATGGCCGCCGCCGCCACGGAACTGATCTCCTCCGCCGAGGCCTTCGGCGCCCGGCAGAACGAGATCATGCGCGAGGGCATGGACGCCGACCTGCGCGTGATCCTCGCTGGCGCCGCCGTGGCCCTGGTCCTCGGCGTTGTCGCCGCGCTGATGATCACCCGGGCCATCACCGGGCCGGTGCGCCAGGGCGTGGGCTTCGCCCAGGCCATCGCCGCGGGCGACCTCACGGCGCGCATCGACGTGAACCAGAAGGACGAGATCGGCCAGCTGGCCGCCGCGCTCCAGGAGATGGTCGCCAAGCTCTCCGAGGTCGTGGGCGAGGTGCAGAGCGCGGGCGAGAACGTGGCCTCGGGCAGCGAGGAGCT
>NZ_JAEX01000038.1 GCF_000519125.1 Desulfocurvus vexinensis DSM 17965 | reverse complement strand
CTTGCGTGCCTCATCCCCGGTTCCGGTCGGCCTATGGCCTCCCTCCACCGGGGAGGAGGCTCCTCTGCCCCTCATTCCATCCTTCGTCATCGAACACCTCCTGGGGATCTCTTACTCCCAATTCGGTGTCCAAGAAAACCGTACACCGCCCCACCCCATAGAAAAGGAGAACCGACATGTTGCCTACGAAGAAAAGTCCCCCCAAGCAGGATCACGCCGATCTCACGGTGCTGGTATACGGCCCGAGCAAGATCGGCAAATCGACCTGGTGTTCCCGGTCAGAAGGCGCGCTGTTTCTCGCCACCGAACCGGGACTGAATTCGCTGGATGTTTTTCAAGTCCCCATCAGGAGCTGGGAAGAGTTGCTCGCCGCATGCGGCGAGATCGCCGAGGGGAAACATCCTTATAAGACCGTCATTCTGGATACGGTCGACAACGCCTACCGGATGTGCAGCGACTACATCTGCACGAAGTTCAAGATCGAACACGAGTCCGACCTCGGCTACGGCAAGGGGTGGGCGCTGATCAACAACGAGTTCCACCGTGTCCTGACCAAGCTGGCCTTCCTGCCATACGGACTCGTCCTGGTATCCCACTCTCAGGAAAAGGAAATCGAGACGCGGACCGGCAAGTACATCCGCATTATCCCGACGCTCCCCGACAAAGCCCGCAAGATCGTGCTGGGCATGGTCGACCTGATCCTCTTCTGCGACCTGGAAGTGACGAGCGACGAGAGCGGAAAACCGGTCTACCGCCGCGTCATGCGAACCAAGCCCAGCCCCCACTACGAGGCGGGCGACCGCACGGGGAGGCTTCCCGACACCATCGACCTCAATTTCCAGGCTTTCATTGAAGCGTTCAACAGGCCGGCGGCCGCGCTGAGGGCGAGTGCCCCGCGGTCGGTGCCGGCACCGGGGGACGGGCAGGACAAGAAGCCCGCACCCGCCGGTAAATAAACCCCATAGATGGAGGAACAGACCATGCAGAACGAAGACTACGGACATTTTGACCAGCCCCGCGGCACCGAGGACATCGACCTCGCACAGTTCGACGACGATTTCGAACATGCCGAGGTCGAGGAACGCGAGTTCGAGACCATCCCGGACGGCAAGTACCAGGTGAACGTCGAGCGGGTGGAACTGACCCGGGCGCAGACCTCGGGAAATCCCATGCTCAAGTGGACGCTGCGAATCCTCGCCCCGAAGTTTCGGGGAAGACTCCTGTGGCGCAACAACGTCATGGCCACCCGCGAGAACATCAAGTGGCTCAAGACGGACCTGCACACCTGCGGGTTGGATCTGGACAAGCTCTCCGAGCTTCCGGCCAACCTGGAGAAGCTCATCAACGTCAAGCTCGAGATCACCAAGCGCACGCGCGGCGAGAACGAGAACGTCTACATCAACCGGCGCATCGTGCTCGAAGACGGCGGAGACGAATACGACTCGGCGGCTCGTAACGCCCTGGCCCCGTTCTGACGTGAACCGGGTCACCGTCGTCGTCGACACGCGGGAGCAGGAACCCTACGCCTTTGAATCCGGTTGCACGGAGGTCGTCCGCCGCGCCCTCCCCGCCGGGGATTACTCCGTCGAGGGGCATGAGGATTCCGTGGCGGTGGAGCGAAAGACCCTTGAGGATTTCGTCTCCACCGTCATCCGATCCCGAAAGCGGTTCACAAAGGAACTGCGCCGCCTCTCCGAATACGCCGCCGCGTGCGTCGTGGTGGAAGCGGATCTCCGGGACATCCTCGGAGGCCGCTACCGCTCCGGAGCGCATCCCAACGCCGTCCTGGGAGCACTGCTTTCCATCGTCGTCGATTTCGGCATCCCGGTGTTTTTCTGCTCCGACCGGCAGGCTGCCTGCCGGTTCGTGGAGGAATTTCTACACAGGTATCACCGGAAGGTATCGAGACGATGCGAACAAGATCAAACAACCAATCCGTAACCGTCCGCGGCCGCGTCGAGACGGTCTTTTACGCCGGGCCGCGGTTTTCCGCAGGCCGTCTCACGACGGCCGACGGCGACGAAGTGCAATTCGCCGGAAGGCTCTTCGCCCGTGAGAACGAACCGGTTGTGCTGAACGGCCGCTGGGTGACACACCCGAAGTACGGCCGACAATTCGAGGTCGAGGGTATGGAATACGATCTCGATCTGGACGCCGACGGTCTCGCCAACTACCTGGCCAACCACCCGGAGATGAAAGGCATCGGCCCGGTCAAAGCCCGCTTGATCGCCGAACGCTTCGGTCATGATTTCGACCGGATCATCTCCGACGAGCCCGGACAAATCGCCGAGGCTGCAAGGCTGTCGCCGGATGCCGTACAGAAGCTCCGCTCAGAGTGGCTCAAGACGCGGGAGACCAACAAGGCGATCACCTGGTTGGCCGCCTTCGATCTCACCCATCACCAGGTAACGAGCCTGGTCAAGAAATTCGGCAACGACGCGTTGGGACTGCTCAAGGCAGATCCATACATCATCGTGCGCGAGGTCCGCGGCTTCGGGTTCAAGCGCGTGGACAAGATCGCCAGGAAGATGGGCACCGCCAAAGACGACCCCGCGCGTATCCGGGCCGGCGTTCTCCACTGCGTGAACGAATCGCTGGATCAAGGCGACTGCTGGATCGAGTTCGAGGAGTTGGTCGACCAAGCCAACGTGCTGCTGGTCATGGACGTCCTCGACAGCCGCGACCGTATCGAGCAGGCGCTTGACCGGCTCATCGACGAGAAAGCCCTGGTCTGCGTCTCCCACGGCGGGAGGTTCATCGTAGCCAAACCTGAAATCCGTGCGATGGAGGAGGACCTGGCAAAGGTCTTCCGGAACGGCGGAGCGCCCAATCCGCACTTCCCCGGCCAAGACCGGTTGTCCGACATGGTCGTGGAAACCGCGCCGCAGCTCAACGCGGGTCAGCGGCAGGCCGCCGTCACAGCGATTCGTCATTCGATTTCGCTCATCTCCGGCGGAGCGGGCAGCGGCAAGACCTTCACCGTATCCGCCATCACCGGCGTTTACGAGGAACAGGGGCTGCGCGTCATCCTGGCCGCGCCCACGGGCAAGGCCGCCAAGCGTCTCGAACAGGTCGTCGGACATCCGGCGGGCACGATCCACCGGCTGCTGGGTTTCAACGGCAAGGACTACGCCCGGGGACCGGACGATCCCATCGACGCCGACGTGATCATCGTCGACGAGGTCTCGATGGTGGATGTGCCCCTGGCTTGGCACCTCTTTCAGAGCATCGACCTCGAGCGGACCGCCGTTGTGCTGGTTGGAGACCACAACCAACTGCCTCCCGTCGGACCGGGCAATCTGTTGCGGGACCTGGTTCAGTCGCGGATGGTTCCCACGGTGCTCCTCGACCAGGTGGTACGGCAGGCCGGCATCCTGAAGGAGAACAGCATCGCCGTCTTGAATGGCGAGGTCCGCAAGACGAGCGACGCCGAACCCTCCGGCCGACGGGCTTGGTACGTGGTGGATCAGTTCACTGATCAATGGGACGCGCAGCGGTTCGTACTGGACCTCTTCGAGAATGTGCTCGTTGAACGCCTCGGGTTCGACCTGTTGACCGATGTCCAGCTTCTGACCCCGACCCACAAGGGACCGCTGGGAACACGCGATCTCAACTGCGAGCTTCAACGTCTGGTGCAGCGCAGACTCTGGAATGTCGAAGTGCCCCCGACGCCCCCCGGTCGCCGGCCCAAGTTTCTCGCGCATGACAAGGTCATCCAGACCCGGAACAACTACGAGATCGGCGTCATGAACGGCGCGATGGGCGTGGTGCTCCACGTCGGCCGAGACGGCTCTCTGAGCGTGGACTTCGACGGCATCCCGGTGGAGATCGAGGCCGGTTCGCCCAACCTGCAGGACATCCAACTCGCCTATGCCCTGACGATCCACAAGGCGCAGGGCTCCGAGTTTCCATGCGCCGTGGTGGTGGTCCACAAGGCCCACTCCTTCATGCACCACCGGAACCTTCTCTACACCGGCGTCACGCGGGCCAGACAGACGACGGTCCTCGTCGGGGACCGCTGGGGCATCTCGAACTGCGCCAGAAAGAGGAAACAGGACGACCGCCGAACGTTCCTCTCCCTCCTGCTGGATGCAGGTCGCCTTGAGGAATCCCGTGTTCCCGCGACGACCGGTCAGTAGCGAATGGACATTCTTGGAGCGGAGCGCGCATGGCATTCGAACGTCAGGACAACGTGAGGGAGTATTACCGGCGGGTCACCGAGGTCGACATCGGTATGGTCGCGCGGGAACTGCTCGGCGCTCACATCCTGCATGAATCCGACCGCCTGCTCCAATGCGACTGCCCGAACCACAGTAGCCGATCGCACCGGTCCCTTCATGTCATGCTCGACAAGCAGGGTTGGTATTGCTTCGGCTGCGGCGTCGGCGGCGACGTGCTCCAGCTCGTGGAGTTCATCCAATCGGGCCAGGTGACGCGAGGACAGTCCGGCCCCATGCCGGAGAGCCATCAGCATGCCCGCGATTTCCTCGCGGCCAAGGCCGGGCTGCCGTCTTTGGCCAAGCACGGACTCTCGCCCGAGGAATTGGCCGAAGCTGAGGCGGAGCGCCTGGTCGAGTTGCGCGTCCACGATGTGCTGACGGCCCTGGCGGAACACTATCACGGACGGCTCAAGGACAACCCCGAGGTACTCGAATGGGTTCGGTCAAAGTACGGCCTTACCGTGGAGACGGTCGACAGGCTCCTCATCGGCTATGCGGACAACGACGGCGACGAGGGAATCGTCCGGAAGTTGACCTGCAAGGAGCGCGGTTTCTCCCCGCGGGATTTGGCGGCATCCGGCGCGTTCCGTCCCACCAACCAAGACGGACTTGATCCATTCTTCGACGGGCGCGTCGTGTTTCCCTACTGGAGCCGCGGCCGCGTCGTTTTCATGATCGGACGCAAGACACCGTGGACGCCTGACAAGCCATGGGAACAAGGAAAATACAAGAAGCTCCCGGTCCACGACGAAAACACACGCAAACACATAGCCCCGTGCATCGACAATAGTCATCTCTACAACGAGGACTGTCTGCTCGCCGACCCGGAGCGGTTGATCATCACCGAGGGCGTGACCGACTGCATCTCGCTTATGGAACATGGCTTTCCGGCAGTGTCGCCGGTGACCGTCCGTATCCGCGAGGCGGATTGGGAGCGGCTGCTGCCGCGCCTTCGCAACGTAAAGACGGTCTACGTCTGCCAGGACAACGAGATCTCCCAGGCTGGTTTGAACGGCGCGCTCAAGACAGCAGCGGTCCTTTCCGAGCACCGCATACAGACCCGTCTTGCGCTTCTCCCCCTGGATGAAAGACGCGAGAACGCCCGCCGGGAATTGCGGGAGCGGTTCGGTCTCGACGCCGCGGTGGGAGCCCGCGAACTGACCAAGCGCCTCGACGGCCGGACCCCGGATGAAACCCGCGAGGCCGAGCGCCTGCTCTCCGAAGCCAAGATCGACGTCAACGACTACTTCGTGGCCGGTCACTCCGCCCAAGACTTCGAAGAGTTGCTGGCAAAGGCCGAGACGCCCTTGGAGTTCGGCATCTCTCATCTACCGACGGACGTCTCGGAAGAGGAGCGCAACCGGCTGCTCGAACCGATCCTGCGCGAAGCCGCATACCTCTCCCCGCTGGAGCAGAACCGCCATCTGAAACTCATTCAGGAGCGGTTCGGCAAAACGGGACTCTCGCTGGCCACGCTGCGCGATCAAGTGCGAGCGGTGCAAAAAGAGCAGCGGTCTCAGGCCAGGCAGGAACGGAAGCGGGAAAAGCGATCATCGGATGCATCTCCCGGATCGTGCCGGGCACGGATCGAGGAAGTCCTGCTTGCGACCGAAGAAGAACGCGGCTCGCCCGACTTCACCCTTGCCGCCGAAGCCGCCTACGAATGGTTCGCCGCCCACGGGGCCAGGTTCTTTCGCACGCCCCAGGGCGAACCGTTCATGTTCTTCGAGGACACGATCCTGTGGATGGACACGCCCGACCGGGGCCGTAAGCGGCTCTACGCGTCCCTCATGTACAAGCACACCGGGATGGTACAGACCACCGGCGGCGGCCGCACGTTTTACGAGGTACTGTCAAACCTGGCGGTGGAGCGCGGACAGGTGCGGGAGCATTTTTCCTGGCTTCACACGGACGTGGCCAGGGAAACGATCTACTTCAACCTGAACAACACCGACCACGAGATCGCCAAGATCACCCCGGAGGGAGTCGAAATCCTCAAGAACGGCGGCAATGCGGACGGGATCATCCTGGACGGTTCGCGGAAGATGGCACCGATCCGCTTCCTTGCCGACGCCGACCCCGCGGAAGCCGACCGGCTCCTTGTGGACCTGCTGCTCGACAATCTCACCTGCGCGCCGGGGGATCGCGTGTTGATCCTCTCGTGGCTATCCTGTTTCCTCCTGATCGATTTCGCCGGCACAAGGCCGATGACCCGGTTCGAAGGGCCAGCGGGATCGGGAAAGACCACCGCGAGCAAATTGATTTCGGCGCTGCTCTACGGTGAGCCCCAGCAGAAGAAGAGCACCGACGCGGCCAACTATACCGACGGCTCGCAAAACCCGCTCATCGTCCTCGACAACATCGAGGTCAAGCAAATGACCGAGGACTTGACGACCTTCATCCTGACCAGCATCACCGGCATCGCCAAGGAAAAGCGCAAAAGCGGCACGGATACCGAAACGGTCATCGAGCGGACCAAGTGTCTGCTCAACACCACCGGCATCGAACCGCTGGGAGGGGAACTCGCCGAAATCCTGTCCCGCTCGTTCATCATCCGCTTCGATATGGGCGAGCAGGCAAGCGACTGTTTCCTTGAAGCCAAAATCCTGGCCGCGCTCCGGGAGCACCGCGATCTGATCGTCTCTTCCCTGATGAAGCGCACAAGCCACCTGCTGGCCATGCTCCGGGCCGGCGCTCAGGAGAAGGTGATGCGGCTTCTGCACCGGAGCCTCGGAAACCACAGCAAAAGGCGATGCAACGATTACCTGAGCCTCATGTACCTGATGATGCTCGCCGGGGAACAGCAGGAAGTGATCGACCGGGCGTTGGAAGAACTCCATCCGCAGTTTGTGGGCCGGATCGCCACGCTCAACAACGTCAGCCTCGAGACCGCCCGCGAATCCAATCCCATCGCCACCTGCCTGGCGGCGCTCTTCAAGGCCTACCGGCACGCGCTCGAAGCGGACCGGGAGAGCACCGCACTGAACGTCGCCAAGACCAACAAGGCGGCCTTCCTCGAACGTTACCAGCTCGATTTCAAGAACGAAACCACCGTCGAGGGCGCTCTGGCCCGCGATCTGTTCGTGGCCGTCAAACGGCTGTCCAAAGATTTCGGATTGTCCTTCAGCATGAACTCGGTGCAGCAGTTCGCCCAGCGTTTCTCGAACGACTTGAACACCATCCGCCAGGCCGGGTTCGAGATCGTCGTCAATCGGTCGGAGCATTCCGTCCGGCGCACCGCCACCTACGACATCACCTTCCTCGTCTGAGCCTTTTCCCTACCGCCGCCTCCTTGTGCGAAGGGTACCCTTCGCAAGCCGCGAAGGACCTTCGCACCCGTAAACCTCGTCATATCAAGCTGTTGAGCCGACACTGCGAAGGTGCGAAGGGTTTCAGGGGTTCACCCCCCTTACTCAGAAAAAAATACCGCATGCCGTGATCCCGTGTCTCTCGCCGGATCACCGATTGTTTTTTCGGTCCACGCGGGAGTGACCCTCTCTACATCCTTCGCACCTTCGCATTCTTTATTCATATCTATCAGTAATATCAATCATCTACAGCACTGCGAAGGCCCCTGCGAAGGTTCGAACCGCATTCATCGACCTTCGCACCTTCGCATCCCGGCGGTACGGACCCCGCTCCGGTAGGTATCCCATGAACGGAAACCACCCGATTGGAGCAGGGAACGTGAGCCTTCTCGAACTCATGATGCAACAGACCGCCGGAGGATCAGCCCCGGTCGATACGAGCAATCCGTCGGTCGATGTCTCCAGGCCGGAGACATCGGAAGCAGCGGAGCGCAACGACCCGCGGGAAACCGCCGATCCCGATGGCACCGCCCTCTATGCGGCCACGAACCTGGACTCCTGGGAAACCGACAAACCTCGACACTTCGCACGGGACGTGGGTATCGACGGCGTCTGCTATCGCCGTCTGGACCCGGAATACTACGCCTGGCTCCGGCACAAGATGGCGCTGGCCAAAAAAGCGCTGGAGACAGGACGACTCGATTCCGCCGCCTTCGACGGATTGCGAACCCGCTTCAACGACATCCATGCATGGGCCGTCGCACGTTTCGGTGAGAACGAGCTTCTCGCCGCCGTTCGGAGCCTCGATCCCAAGGCATATCCTTCGCCATCGATTGACCCGGCCGCCCAGAGCCATCCCGCTTGTGCCGCACCCGTCTCTCCGGTTGCATGTCCCCCTGGACCGGCTGTCGAGCAATACCTTTACCCCGAGGACGGGGAGTGGCGTTTTACGGAGAAGGTCCCGCAATCGGCAATCGGCAAGGTCGATGCCGTCCGGGACCAGGCGCTTTCCCTCGGCTGGTCCGAGACGCGGCTCTATCAGAACCGGGGACGGTTCCGCTTCCCCTGCGGCGAAGATTTCGGACTCGTCTGTTTCGTCGATGCCAACGAACGCATCGGCCAAGTGACCCGGCAGTACATCGAGATCATCGGCCCGCCACCGCGGGAGAACCGTCTTCGTTTCCACAACCCGGACGTGGATCAACCATGGCTCAAGAGAACGAATCCAGAAACATGAAACGGCCCTACGCCAATGCCAGGGACGTTCTGCCGTCCGAGGTGCTCGACACCGTCCGGCGGCATTTCACCGGTCTCCTCTGGGTGCCGAGTGACGTGGGCTTTTACGAGGAACGCCGCAAGCTCGTGCTGGCGCTCAAGGGACAAGGCGTGCCCACCCGCGAGATCGCCCGGCTTTCCGGCGTGACACCCCGCCGGGTGCGCCAGATCGTGGCTCAGAGCTGCGAGGAATCCATTCCGACGCATCGCGATTCGCTCCGGTAGGTATCGAGGGGGTTTCCCCTGAAGAGGGCGAAATCCACCTTCCGCCCCGAACCCCGAGGTGCCGAAACGAAAAGCGCGGTGATCATGGCAGACGACAAGGCCCAAGACAGGATCGGAAAACACGACGCGGGTCAGCTCAAACGCTGGCACCGCAACGCTGCGCCCGAGCAGGAGGTCCGCAAGACCGCCAAGGCTCGGACCGGCAGCGGCGCGGCTCCGGGCAACCAGAACAGCCTGCGCCACGGCATCTACGCCGACCGCTTCCTCTCACCGGAGGAGCGTCCCCTCTTCGAGGCCATCATCGGCCAGCTCTACCTGGACTTCGTGTTCAACAAGAGCTCTGACTTCATGCAGGTCGAGCTGGTGGCGGTCTATTTTCTCAAGCTGGGACGGGCGCAGGAGTCCGGCGACTGGGACGCCGCCGAGCGGCTGGACCGGATGATCCGCTGCCACCTCAAGGACCTCAAGGCCACCAAGATCGCCCGTGAGGGTGAGACATCCCAGGGACCGGAGACGACGCCGGCCGAGTGGGCCACGGCCCTGCTTGAAAAGCTGGCGGAGTCCCAGAAGAAACCGGCCCGGAAAACGACCGCGAGAGGGAAAACACGGAAATGAGGTCGGATAACACCACCGCCCGCCATGCAGCGACCCGCGAAACACGCGGACTTGCGGCCATCCCCGGCCTGGGAATGTCGGATAAGACGTGTTCTCTGACATTCCGAAGCCGCCGGTCACCGGAAGGTTCTCTCAACCAATGCTTCCGCCCGGCTCCCGAAGGCTCCGATGCTGCCCGCATCATTGCCTGCGGATGTGTTCGGGGACGCGACTGTAGGCTGACTGTCTCTTGCCTCTGTCATTGCCTGTCCGAAGGCGGGAAAGGAAAAGCGGCCCGGGTGGACCGCTTGGCTTCCATGGCCGGCGGAGGATCAGAGGCGCTCGAGGGCGTCTTCCAGCGCGCCGTCCACGAGGTGGGTGTAGACCTGGGTGGTCGACAGGTCCCGGTGCCCAAGGGCCCGCTGGACCACCAGGATATCTCTGGTCCGGCTGTAGAGGTGGGTGGCGAAGGTATGCCGCAGCGCATGCGGACTGAGTTTCTTGTCGATGCCAGCAGCATTGAGCCAATACTCGAGCCGCCTGGCCACCTGCCGCTCGCAGAGCCGCTCCCCGCGGTTGGAGAGGAACATCGCCCGGCATTCGCCGTCGCCCCGGCGTCGGCGCTCGGCCAGGTAACTCCGCAGGAGGGAGCGCAGAGTGGACTTTAGAAACTTCACTTGCGGGACGGAGCCCTTGGCGAGCACGCGGAGATGCTTGGCGTCGAGGTCCACGTCCTCGATGTCAAGGTCGACGAGCTCCTGCAGCCGGATGCCGGTCCCGAGGAAGACCTCGATGATGACGCGGTCCCGGACTGCCAGCGAGGATGCCCTGCCGCGAAGTTCCTTGAGCAGACGGCGCTTCTCGGCCTCGGTCAGAAACTTGGGGGGAGTCCGGGGAAGCCTGCGAAGGGTCAACGACCCGGCCGGATTCTCCCGGACGATTCCGTTCCGCTCGGCCCAGGCGAAGAACGACCGGACGGCCGCCTTGAACCGGTGCATGGATGCCGGCGACCGCACCCCGCCCCCGGCCGAGGTCGTTACCTGTGGTGAGGTCAGCGCCTCGTCGATCATGGGGCTGGTCACCTCTTCCGGGACGATTCCCGGATGCCTCGGGAGGAGCGCCTTTGACAGGTACGAGAGGTCGCGCAGGTATGCGCTGATGGTGTTCTCCGAACGTCCTTCGGCCGAGAGCCTTCTGCCGAAGGCCTCGAAGGCGTCATCGAAACCACGTCCCGGCGGGACGGGTTCAGGACTGCTCAGCAGCCGGAGCCTCGATGCTGTCGTGTTCGTCATCGCGCTGTCCTCCTTTCTTGGCGCTCCGGCCCATAGGTGTGTCCTTGGGCAGGGGCAGCTTGTCGATGCGGCCGGTATCCTTGGCCCAGATCAGAAACATGCGGAGCACCCGCTTGGTCTTTTCGACCGTGGGCGCGGAGCGCTCCCGCCCGTTGGGCAGCTTGAGCAGCGCATCGGATTTGAAGAATTTTCCCACGTGGGGGATGAGGATGCTGGACAGTTTGCGTTCGGCACCGAAAAAGGCCTCGATCTGCTCGAAGTCCTTGCCGTAGGTGTAGAGCGTTGGGGCGGTGTACGGTTTTCTTGGACACCGAATTGGGAGTAAGAGATCCCCAGGAGGTGTTCGATGACGAAGGATGGAATGAGGGGCAGAGGAGCCTCCTCCCCGGTGGAGGGAGGCCATAGGCCGACCGGAACCGGGGATGAGGCACGCAAGCCGCCCAAGAGGTTCTGGGCCAAGCACAAGACCGAGGCTGTGCTCAGGCTACTGCGTGGTGAGGACATCGAGATTTTGAGCCGTGAACTTGGCGTGACCGCCGCCGCCCTGACCCGCTGGCGGGATCAATTCCTTGCTGGCGGTGCCGAGGGGCTCAAGAAGCGCTCACCCAAGGA
>NZ_JAEX01000035.1 GCF_000519125.1 Desulfocurvus vexinensis DSM 17965 | reverse complement strand
GGTGGTTGCGGCGCTTCGCCGCAGCCACCCGGGGCGGCGTATGGGGTCGAGGGGCCCCCGGCCCCTCGCGGGGGTCCAGGGGGCAGCGCCCCCTGGCGGGGTCCGGGGCAGCGCCCCGGCAGCGCCTTGCAAGGCGCTAGATGTCCAGGTCGGCGACCATGAGCGCGTTGCGTTCGATGAAGGCGCGGCGCGGTTCGACCTGATCGCCCATGAGGCTGGAGAACAGGTCGTCGGCCTCGACGGCGTCTTCGACGGTGACCTTGAGCAGGGTTCGTTTCTCGGGATTCATGGTTGTTTCCCAGAGTTGTTCGGGGTTCATTTCGCCCAGGCCTTTGTAGCGCTGGATGCCGATGCCCTTGTGGGCTTCTTCCAGCACTGCGGTGTGCAGGGCGAAGATGTCGCCCAGGTCCAGGCGTTCGTCTTTCTTGACCAGGGTGAAGCGCTGGCCGCCGCAGGCGGCGAGGATGCCGGCCAGGGTTTCGTGGGCGTGGCGGTAGAGCTTGGAGTTGAAGAACTCCACGCCGATGCGCGTGCGGTGGCCTTTGCGGTCGTCGAAGACCACGTAGCGCCGGGTTTCCACATCGTCGTCGGAGACTTCGAGTTCGGTATCCCAGCCTTGGGCCGCGATGTATTTTTCGAAGGCGATCCATTCGCCGTTGCTGATCGAGGCGGGGGTCAGCTTGGTTTCGAAGGAGATGACGGCCTTGAACAGCGCCTTGGCGATGGCCACGTTTTCGGCTTCGCGGGTCTTGTCCTGGATGGCGCCGATCTTGCCCACCAGGGCCACCAGTTCGCCCTTGCGGAAGGAGGTGCCGTTTTCGGCCTGGGCCTCCATGTCGTCGGCCACGCGGCCGAGCAGGTAGCCGATGAACTCGCCCTCGTCGGTGATGTACTGTTCCCATTTGCCCTTGTGGATGCGGAACAGGGGCGGCTGGGCGATGTAGAGGTTGCCGCGCTCGATGAGCCCGGGGTACTGGCGGAAGAAGAAGGTCAAGAGCAGGGTGCGGATGTGCGCGCCGTCCACATCGGCGTCGGTCATGATGATGATCTTGTGGTAGCGCAGCCGCTCGTAGTCGGTATCCTCTTCGCCCACCCCGGCGCCCATGGCGGTGATCAGGGCCTTGATCTCCTTGTTGCCGAGCATCTTGTCGAAGCGGGTCTTCTCGACGTTCAGGATCTTGCCGCGCAGGGGCAGGATGGCCTGGATGCGCGGGTCGCGGCCCTGTTTGGCCGAGCCGCCTGCGGAGTCGCCCTCGACGATGAACAGTTCGGATTCCTCGGGGCGTTTGGTCTGGCAGTCGGCGAGTTTGCCGGGCAGGGAGTTGTCGGACAGGGCGCCCTTGCGGCGCACCAGGTCCTTGGCCTTGCGGGCGGCCTCGCGGGCGCGGGCGGCGTCCACGACCTTCTCGACGATATTCTTCACGTCCTTAGGATTTTCGGCGAAGAAGGTGTTGAGCCTGTCGTAGACGATGGTGGAGACCAGTCCGGCGACCTCGGAGTTGCCGAGCTTGGTCTTGGTCTGGCCCTCGAACTGCGGGCGGGGCAGTTTGACGCTGACCACGGCAGTCAGGCCCTCGCGCACATCGTCGCCGGTGAGCTTGGTCTTGAGCTTCTTGGGCAGGTCGGACTTTTCGATGTAATTGTTGATGGCGCGGGTCAGCGCGGTCTTGAAGCCCACCAGGTGCGTGCCGCCTTCCTTGGTGCGGATGTTGTTGGCGAAGGTGAGCACGTTTTCTTTGTAGGTCTGGTTGTATTGCAGGGCGAAGTCGATGGTCATGCTGTCCAGCTCGCCCGAGGCGGAGACCATTTCGTGCACGCTGCCCGAGCCGGTGTTCAGGTCCTTGACGAACTGGATGATGCCGCCCTCGTACTTGAAGCTTTCGCGGCGCTGGGTGCGCTCGTCGCGGAAGTCGATTTCCAGGCCGGAGTTGAGGTAGGCCAGCTCCTGGAAGCGTTTGCGCAGGATGTCGTAGATGAACTGGTTGACCTCGAAGATCTCCTCGTCGGGCCGGAAGCGGACGATGGTTCCGGTATCCATGGAGGAGTCGATGTCTTTGAGTTCGGTCACCGGGGTGCCGCGCTCGTATTTCTGGTAGTACTTGCGGCCGTCGCGCTGGACGGTGACTTCCAGGTATTCCGACAGCGCGTTGACCACGGACACGCCCACGCCGTGCAGCCCGCCCGAGACCTTGTAGGAATCGTTATCGAACTTGCCGCCCGCGTGCAGCACGGTCATGACCACCTCGACGGCGGGGCGGTGCTCCTTGGGGTGCATGTCCACGGGGATGCCGCGGCCGTTGTCCATGACGGTCACGGAGTTGTCCAGGTGCAGGTTGACCACGATCTTGTCGCAGTATCCGGCCATGGCCTCGTCGATGGCGTTGTCCACCACCTCGTAGACCAGATGATGCAGGCCGCGCACGTCGGTGGAGCCGATATACATGGCCGGGCGCTTGCGCACGGCGGAGAGGCCTTCCAGCACGGTGATGCTGTCGGCGTTGTAGCTGTTGGTCTTGGTTCCGTTCTGGGTCATTGAGTGTGTCTACCTCGTTGGAGTGCTCGGTGTTGCCCGCGCTAGTTGCCGTCTTCCTCGCTGTAGTAGGTCTCCTCGACGATCTTCATCGGCATGATGATGACCTGGTAGTCGGAGTCGTCGGCGCCGACGATGCCGCAGGGGCCTTCGGCCCCGGTCAGGCGGAAGGTGACCTTCTCGGACTGGAAGTGGTTGAGGATCTCGATCAGGTTGCGGGTGGGGAAGGCGATCTTTTTCAGGTCGCCGGAAAACTCCACCTCAAGGGATTCCGACGCCGTGCCCACGTCCTGGCCCTGGCTGTACAGGGTCAGCTCGTTGCCAGCGAACTGGAAATACGTGCAGCGGTTGTTGTCGGTGTTGAAAATCATGATGCGCTCCAGGGTGTCCACCATTTCCAGGCGGTCCACCGTGAGCTGGCACACGCCGTCCTCGCGGATCTTGGAGAGGAAGGCGTTGTAGTCGGGGTACTGGTAGAACGACAGCGGCAGGCTGAACTGCTCTTTCTTGTCCGCCGTGCGGAAGAACAGCCGCTTGTTGTCGATGTTCAGCTCGATTTCGTCGGCGGAGAGCCACTTTTTCAGCTCGGCCAGGAACTTGCGCTGGATGAGCACCCCGCCTTCGGGCAAGAGCGCGCGCAGGTCGTCCTGCAGGAAACGGGTCATGGCGAACTGGTGGCCGTTGAGGCCGCAGGCCTCGATGTGCTCGGTGGTCTTGGAGGGGGTCAGGTTCATGCAGGCGATGGCCTCCATGGTGTCCTCCTCGCTGATGCAGTAGGCCGTACGGTCGATGAGATCCTGCAGGAAATCGCCGGACCAGAACACCGAGCCTTCCTCGGGGAATTCCGAAAAATCGGTGAACCAGCTGGCCTCGTTGGTGGGCAGCTTGTACTTGCGGCTGTTCTGCTGGATGGAGAGCTGCTGGGCGTCCTGGTCCACGCGCAGGGTGATCTGCCCCGGGGGCAGCTTGCGGATCAGGTCGTAGAACGAACGGCCCTGGACGCCCACCAGCCCCTTCTCGACGATCTCGGCGTTATACCAGCCGCAGAACTCCAGGTTGGAGTCCGTGGACATGATGCGCAGGCTATCGTTTTCCACCTTGAGCCAGATGGTGCGCAGCACTGCCGCCCCGGTCTTGGCGGGGATGATGGCGGCCGATTTCTGGAGCCCCTCGATGATGTCGTCCCTGAAGACCTTGAGGTACATCGCGCTCTCCTTGCTCTTCTTCTGTTCATTGATGAAAAGAATTGGTTGTGGAAGCAGGGCTGTCACCCGTGTTCCTTTCACAATCAACCTTCAGGTTTCATTCACTTTATAAGGATTCCCTTGCGGCGCATTCCGGCGCGGAGCCCCGGGATGCGCACACCGCCCCCGGGCCCTAGCCCCGGGCCAGGCACTTGCGCTTGAGCAGTGTCACTATGTTTTTCATTTCCGCGTTGTCATCCTGCATTTTCTTCACTTTCTTGATGGCATACAGGGCGGTGGAGTGGTCGCGCCCGCCGAACAGCCGCCCCAGGGCCGGGTACGAACTGCCGATGAGCTCGCGGCACAGGAACATGGCCAGCTGCCTGGCGCGCACCACCTGATTGTGGCGCCTGGTGCCCGTCAGATCCTTCTTGTCCACCTCGAAATGCTCGGCCACCGTCTCGATGATCACCTCGGGGCGGATCTGCTTCCTGGCCGTGCCTGCGGTCTGCGAAAGGATCTGCTCGAAGTCCCTGTCGGTGAACGCCTTGTTCACAAACTCTTTATATGCGTAGAATTTAAGAAGAATTCCCTGTAAGAAGCGCAAATCGGTGAAGCGCTGGGCCAGGCTCAGCACCTGCTCGCGGGTCAGGTTGATGCGCTTCAGGCGGCAATACTGCTCGATATAGCGCACCCTGATGTCCAGGTCCGGGCGCTTGAGGTTGACGATCAGCCCCCACTCCAGACGGCTCTTGAGCTTGGGGTCCAGGAATTCGTAGGAGGGCAGCTTGTCCGAGCAGCAAAAAATCATCTGCTTCTTGTTGTCGTAGAAATAATTGAAAAGATTGATGAGCTCCGTCTGGAAGCCCTTGTATTTCTTGATGAGCTGGAACTCGTCGATGAACAGGAAACGGTATTTGTAGACGTGGGTCCGGGCCTTGAAGCGGTCGTTGTCGAAATCGCCGTTGTAGAGGTTGTAGAGGTCCTCCACGCTGCCGAAAAACACGCTCTCGGGGCTGAATTTCTTGCTGACCTCGTTGGCGATGGCCTTGATGAGATGCGTCTTACCCGAGCCCGCCTCGCCGCTGACAATGAACGGGTTGAAGATGATGTCGTTCTGCTTGGCCACCTCGCGGGCCGTGGTCAGCGGAAAGAAGTTCTTCTTGTTGGTCAGGAAGTTGTCGAAAGTGAACTGGTGGCCGAAGGGGAAGTCGATGGACTTGGCTTCCCCGGGGCGCTGCTCGGCGGCCTCGGCCACCGGCGCGGCGCTCTGGTAGCTCAAGACATAGCCCGGCCCGAAAAAGGCGTGTAACTCCTGCTCGAAACGCTCCTGCACCGCGCCCTGGAACCACTGGGCGAAAAAGGCGTGCGGAAAGCCGATGTCCAGACGCTTGTCCGGCTCGCTGAATTCCAGGCGCAAGGGGTCGAACCAGCGCTTGAGCTCCTGCCCGGAATAGGCCTTTTGCAGGTGCTGGCGCAGTGTTTCCTTCAGTTGGGAACTCATGGATTCCATGTCTGCGGGACCGGCCCGCAGGAGCGTGTTCGGGTGGACGAAGATGCTGAAAAAACAGCATGTTGAAAAGGGCTGAACCTGGCGCCGGACAACTGGTGATTTATACCCCAAAAGGGCCGGCAAGCCAAGTGCTTTGCCGCCCTGCGGGCCATACCCCCAGGCCCGCAAGCTGTGGAAAAAAGCCGTTGCCTTCACCCTGGTTTTCGGCCAGCATGGACGGCCCGGGAACTCATTGCCCCGGGAATCAAGACCGCAGGAGAGCTTCATGGGCAGCTTCAAGGTGAACAAGACCATCGCCGAGATCAACGCACGCATCCGCTCCGGCAAGGCCGTCGTGCTCAACGCCGAAGAGATGATCGAGGTCGTCAGGAAAAGCGGCAGGGAAAAGGCCGCCAAGGAAGTGGACGTCGTCACCACCGGCACCTTCTCGCCCATGTGCTCCTCCGGCCTGCTCTTCAACATCGGCCAGAAGAACCCGCCGACCATCAAATGCTCCAACGTCTGGCTGGGCGGCGTGCCCTGCTACGGCGGCCTCGCCGCCGTGGACTCCTACCTCGGCGCCACCGAACCCACCGTGGACGACCCGTTGAACAAGGTCTACCCCGGCCAGTTCAAGTACGGCGGCGGCCACGTCATCGAAGACCTCGCGCGCGGCAAGGCCGTCCACCTGAAGGCCAACGGCTACGGCACCGACTGCTACCCGCGCCGCGACATCGACAAGGACGTGACCCTGGCCGACCTGCCCTACGCGCAGCTCTTCAACCCGCGCAACTGTTACCAGAACTACAACTGCGCCGTGAACCTCACCAGCAGGCTCATCTATACCTACATGGGCCCGCTCAAGCCCAACGCGCGCAACGCCAACTACGCCACCGCAGGCCAGCTCTCGCCCCTGTTCAACGACCCGTTCCTCAAGACCATCGGCCTGGGCACGCGCATCTTCCTCGGCGGAGGCATCGGCTACGTGCTCGGCGCCGGAACCCAGCACGTCGCCAACCCCCAGCGCAACGAGCGCGGTATCCCCCTGACCCCCGCCGGAACCCTCATGCTCAAGGGCGACCTCAAGGGCATGGACGCCCGCTACCTGCGCGGCGTCTCCATGATCGGCTACGGCTGCTCCCTGTCCGTGGGCGTGGGCATCCCCATCCCCATCCTCAACGAGGACATGGCCTGGTTCACCGGGGTCGCCGACAGCGATATCCAAATGCCCGTGCGCGACTACGGCTACGACTACCCCAACTGCATGCCGCGTATCCTCAAGCACGTCACCTTCGCCGAACTCAAGTCCGGCGAAATCGAGCTCAACGGCCAAAAAGTCCAGACCGTGCCCATGACCAGCTACTCCATGTCCCTGGAAATCGCCGAGAAGCTCAAGCAGTGGATCCTCGACGGCTCCTTCCTGCTCACCGAACCCCAGGAGCCCATCCTGTCCGAGTAGGCCGCCGGGGCGCTGCCCCGGACCCCGCCAGGGGGCGCTGCCCCCTGGACCCCCGCGAGGGGCCACGGGCCCCTCGACCCCATACGCCGCCCCGGCTGGCTGCGGCGAAGCGCCGCAACCACCCGGGGCGGGGGCAGGGCGGGGAGATGGGGAGGAGCTGGCCAGGCCGAAGAAGAACCCCGAGCCGGATTCCCTTGCGGGAATCCGGCTCGAAGTTTTTGGGGTCTGGCTGGTCACGGGGCAGGTCCCGCCCGTTTCTCTGGCCCCTTCCTCCAACCCCAAAAACCCCTCAACCCTTCCCCCGAGAGCGCATTTTGGGGGTGAGGGGGGTGTGGGTCCGGGAGAGGGGGGAGCGGGGGGCTTTTGGCGCCAGAAAAAGCCCCCCGCTCCCCCCTCTCCCGGTCTTCCGCCTTCGCCCCTCCGCCCGGCCTACCAGTCGGGCTCCAGGCGGACCGCCGTCCCGTCGGGCAGGGTGATGTTCCAGGCGTGGAGCATCATGCGCGGGGCGTTGTCGGGCTGGCCGTATTTGCGGTCGCCGACGATGGGCAGGTTGCGGTTGGCGAGCTGGACGCGCAGTTGGTGGGTACGCCCGGTGCGCAGGTCGAGTTCGAGCAGCGAGGTCCGGGCATCGGTTTCGAGGCAGCGGGCCAGGGCCAGGGCGGGTTTGCCGTTGGCGCTGGTGGTGGTGCGCTGGTGGCCCGGGGGGCCGGATTTGGCCAGGGTATCGTGCAGGGTCAGGGTCTGGCCGGGGGCGAGGGTGCCGTGGACGCGGGCGAGGTAGAGCTTGCGCAGGGAGTGGGCTGCGAAGGCCTGCTGGAGGCTGCGCAGGCCCTGGTAGGAGGTTCCGGCGAGCAGGATGCCGGAGGTGTCGCGGTCCAGGCGGTGGGCCGGGGTGGGGGTGAAGGTGGCGTCCGGGAACATGGCGGCCAGGCGGGTGCTGGCGGCGTCGGCGTGTCCGGTGCCGGGCTGGGAGGGCAGTCCGGCGGGTTTGGCGACGGCGATCCAGCCCGGGCCCTGGGCGAGGATGGTCAGGGCGGGCAGCGGGGCGGTGCCGGGGGCGGGGTCGGCGACGCGGATGGGCGGCAGGCGCACGGTTTGCCCGGCGAGCAGGCGGTCGAAGGGTTTTTTGCGTGCGGAGTCCACGCGCACCTGCCCGCTGCGGATCAGGCGCAGGAGCAGGGAGCCGGGCACGTCGGGGCCGAGCCTGCGGGTGAGGAATTGCAGCAGTTTCTGTCCGGCTTCCTCGGGGCTGACCTCCAGGTGCCGGACGCCGCCGCGGGGGGGGTTGTCGGCGTGATCGGGGGGCATGGGCGGATGCTAGCGGATCAGGCCCGGGAGGAACAGCGCCAACTGCGGGAAGAGCAGCAGCAGGGCCAGGCAGACGACATAGGCGGCGAGGAAGTAGCTGATGCCGCGGAAGATGCTGGCCACGGGCACGCCGGTGGCCATGCTGGAGACGATGAAGGCCGACACGCCCACGGGCGGGGTCACGGCGCCCAGGGTGGTGACGATGGTGACCATGACGGCGAACCAGGTGGGGTCGTAGCCCATGGCCTCGGCCACGGGGAAGAAGATGGGGATGGTGATGAGCAGCAGCGCCAGGGCGTCCATGATGGCGCCGCCGATGACGTAGATGCCGCAGATGATGCAGATGACGACCCAGTGCGGGATGTCCAGGGAGGCGACCCACTGGGCGGTCTCGAAGGGCAGGCGGGTGACGGCCAGGAAGCGCCCGAAGAGCACGGCGCCGGTGACGATCATGAAGATCATGCACGACACGCGCAGGGTGTCGGCGCAGGCGGCGGTGAAGCGGCGCCAGGTCAGCTGGCGGCTGGCGAGGCTGATGAGCAGGGCGATGGCCGAGCCTGCGGCCCCGGCCTCGCTGGGGGTGAACAGCCCGGCGAACAGCCCGCCCATGACCAGGGCGAAGAGCACGAGCATTTCCGCCGAGCCGGGCAGGGCGCGCAGCTTCTGGCCCCAGGTGGTGGGCGGCCCGGCGGGCGCCCAGGTGGGGTGGCGCAGGCACACGAGCCAGACGGTGATCAGGAACAGGGCGGTGAGCAGCAGCCCGGGCACGAGGCTGGCCCAGAAGAGCCTGGCGATGGACTGCCCGGTTTGCAGGCCGATGATGATGAGCACCACGGAGGGCGGGATGACCACGCCCAGGGTGGAGCCCACGGCCACGGCGCCGGTGGAGAGCACGGGGTTGTAGTTGTACTTTTTCATTTCCGGCAGGGCCACGGTGCTCATGGTCGCGGCGGTGGCGGTGTTGGAGCCGGAGATGGCCGAGAACCCGGCGCAGGCCAGGATGGTGGACATGGCCAGCCCGCCGCGCACCTGGCCGGTCCAGGTGTAGGCGGCGGTGTACAGGCGCTTGTTGACCCCGCAGTGGAAGCAGATCTGGCCCATGAAGATGAACAGCGGGATGACGGTCAGGCCGTAGGAGGAGAAGACGCTCCACAGCTCGGTGCCGAGCATGCCCAGGGCGGCGTTCATGGAGATGACGTGGGCGAAGCCGAGGAAGCCGACGATGCCCATGGCGAAGCCCACGGGCATGCGCAGGAAGAACAGCAGGGCCATGAGGGCCGCGATGCCCAGGATGCCGATGGTGGCCAGGGTCATGGGCGCGGCCTCGTGCCGGCCAGGGCGTGCAGCAGGTCGCGGGCCAGGGTCAGGGCCAGGGTGGCGCAGCCCAGGGCCACGGCGAACACGAAGGGGTGGTAGATGATGCGCAGGTCTTCGGAGAGCTCGCCGAACTCGATGAGCGAGAGGCCGAACAGCGCGGTGCGCCAGGCCGCCAGCAGGAAGAACAGCCCGCAGGCCAGGTGGGAGACGGCGTCCACCAGCTGCTCGGCGCGGCGTGGCAGCATGCCCTTGAACATGGTCAGGGCGATGTGGCCCTTCTGGAGCTGGGTGGGGGCCAGGGCCAGGGCGCAGACCAGGGCGCCGAGGAAGCCCATCATTTCGTAGGTGCCGCGGATGGGGGCGTTCAGGGCGCCGCGCATGAACATGTTGGCGCAGGCCAGGGCGATCATGGCCACGAGGAAAAGACCGCCCAGGGCCAGGAGCACCCGGGACAGAGCGGCGCAGAGCGAGTCGAGCAGGGCGAGGGCTTTCATGTGACGGGTCCGCTGCACAAAAAGGGAGCCGGGGAGCGTTGGCCCCCCGGCGCCTGTGGTGCCGCCAGGCGGCTACTTGTCGTATTTCTGCCGCAGGGCCTTGGCCTCGGCCAGGACCTCGTCGGCGGGCACGCCCTTGGCGGCGGCCTGGGCCTTCCAGTCGTCGAGCATCACGGCCAGGGCGGCTTCGGCCTTGGCCAGCTCGCCTTCGGGCAGCTCGACGATCTCGATGCCGTACTTCTCGCGCGACCAGTCCAGGGACTCCTGGACGTGGGCGTCGAGGTACTTCCCGGTCCACTCGGCCTGCTCGGCGGACAGGCCGTCCAGCACGGCCTGCACATCGGCGGGCAGGGCGTTCCACTTGTCGAGGTTCATGATCACCGCGAAGGGGTAGACCACGAAGTTGGTCACGGTCTGGTACTTGAGGTGCTCGGCGAAGTTGAAGTCCTTGAGCCAGTCGAAGGAGGAGAGCACGCCCTTGATGAGCCCCTTCTGCAAGGCCTCGGGGGTTTCGGAGGCGGGCATGGACACCGGAGTGGCGCCCAGGATCTCCAGGACCTGGGAGGCACCGCCCGAGGCGCGCAGCTCCATGCCCTTCAACTGGTCGAGGCTGGTCACGGGCACCTTGCACATGATGTTGGAGGGCGCGCTGGCGAACAGGGTCAGCACCTTGACGCGGGCGAACTCCTCGGGCTTGCGGGCGGCGTAGAACTCCCACAGCGCCTGGCTGGCCGAGGTTGCGCTGGAGAAGCCCAGGGGCTGCTCGAATACGCTCATCATGGGGAACACGCCGGGCTGGTAGCCCAGGGAGATGCAGCCGATGTCGGCCTGGCCCTGGATGACGCCGCTCCACATGTTCTTGGCGCTCAGCAGGGTGGAGCCGGGGTAGGTCTGCACCTCGACCTTGCCCTGGGTGCGCGCGCGCACCTCTTCGGCCCAGCGCTCCATCTGGATGCAGGGGAAGGTGGGCGCGGGCGGGAAGTTGGCGTAGGACAGGGTGATGGCCTGGGCGCGGGCGGCGCCGGGCAGCAGGCAGGCCGCAGCCACCAGCAGCGCGGCCAGGAGCAGGGCGGCCTTGCCGGTGGGCGCGGCCAGGTGACGGTGTGCCTTCATCTGCGTGTCTCCCTTTGGGCGATGTGTCCCGGGCGGGCGGTGCCTGCCCGGGGCGGGGTTACTCGGCCTCCCTGTCCAGGGGCGCTTCGAGGCTGCCCGTGTCCAGGGTGTAGGCGAAGACCACGGTCTTGCGCTGGGCGATGCCTGCGGGGCCGGGGTAGGTGTTCAGGCACACGTAGAGGTCGGTGACGCCGTCGTTGTTCACGTCGGCCAGGCCGTAGTCCGACACGGTGCCCTTGATGCGCCGGGTCTTCCAGGCCAGGGACAGGCCCACCCCGTCCCAGAACATGGAGTGGATCTCGCCGTTGGGGAAGAAGCGGTAGCGCTGGAAGAACTGCGCGGCCACGGAGATGTCCTTGTTGACCATGACCTCGAACTCGCCGTTGCTGTCCAGGTCGGTGATGAGCATGCGCAGGGGCAGGTAGTAGATGTTGACGTACTGGTCGCGGTTGGTGCCGAAGCCGGCGATGGTATCAGGCACTTCGAAGCCCAGGGCGGAGCCGCCGTACTGTTCCATGGTGGTGGCCAGCAGGTCGAAGCGCGGGGTGTAGATGTTCAGGTGGTCGCTGCTGTCGATGATCAGGATCTTGTAGTCGGTGCCCTTCTGCGGCAGGTAGGCGAAGTTGAAGACGTTGGCGCTGGAGGGCAGCGGAACGCGCTTGCCCAGGGTGTATTCGCTGCCGACCTTGACCACCTCGTGCACGGGGGTCTCGTTGAGCACGTTGTTGCGGCCCGGGCGCTGGCCGACCAGGGTCGGCTGGTAGGTGGGCGGCATGTTGACCACGTTGAGGAACAGCTTGATGCGCTCGGCCACGGGCACGAACTTGCCGTCCTTGAAATTGTAGATGTACGAGTAGGGCCCGTCCTTTATGAAGCCGGAGACCACGATCTCCTTGAGCCCGTCGCCGTTGAGATCGATGAGGTTGATGTTGAGCATGTCCGTCTTGCCGCCGGGGGCGATCTCGGCCAGGGGCTGGAACTTGTCGCCATCCAGGCGGTAGGCGTGGACGGAGCGCTCGCTCAGGAAGAACATTTCCGTCTTGCCGTCGCCGTCGGCGTCCCCGGCGATCATGCCCACGGAGATGAAGGGCAGCGAGGGGCTGCGCCAGCGGCCCGGGGTGTCCTGGGAGCCCTGGTAGCGGAATTCGGGGTTGATGTAGTATTCCTGTGTGTTGTCCCGCTCGTTGTGGACCAGCTCGGGGTTCATGACGTTGACGCGCTTCTTGGCGGCGCCCTGGGCCTGGGCCTGGGGCTGCTCGCGCTGGAAGGCGCTGGCGTTGAGGTTCTTGGCCACGCCCTCCAGGGCCGGGATGAGCCCGCTCAGCTCGGCCTGGGCGCTTTCGGGCACGGTGCCCTCGGCGCTGGTGGCGCGCACGTCGAGGCTGCACTGCTCGCCGAGCATGGTCACGCTGCCCCAGACCACGTAGTCCGCCCCCAGGGCGGGCAGCAGGGCGGCGGCCTCGGCGTCGCCCGTGGGCGCGGCGCTCACGGCGGCGGCGATCTTGTCCTTGTCCAGCGGCACGAGCTTGTTGGGCCAGGTCAGGCGCGAAACGAGCATGTCCTGGATGCCCCGGGACAGATACTGGTACTTGTCCGGCCCGTTGATGGCAAAGGGCAGTACGGCGAAGGTCTTGGCGGGCTCCTGGGCCCCGGCGGCGCCGGGCAGCAGGAGGGTCAGGGCCAGGATGCAGGCCGCCAGCATGCGGATACAACCCATCTGTGCGCTCCTTGGATGCGTCTGTCCGGGCCGGGGCCCGGGGAGGTTCGCGGTATCGGTCGGCCCCTGGGGGGCGCCGGAGAAACCTCCCTGTAGCACCTTCTTGGCGCGGACGCAAAAGGTTCATGGGCCGCCCGGCGGCGTCAGGCATTGTGCCGCGCGGCGCGCCGGGCTATCCTGCCCCCGGCGCGCCGCGCGCAAAGGCCCGCGCCAGAGCGAGGAACCATGACCGAACCCGCCGCCCCCCCGGGGCGCACCTTCCGCTTCGCCTGCCCCGGGCCAGACATCCCCCTGGCCCGGGCCCTGCTGCAGGCCCAGGGCTACGCCTTCGAGGCCGAGGCCTTCTCGCCCCTGGCCCAGCGCCTGCTGGCCGAGCCCCGGCCCCTGGGCTCCAGCGTGGCCAACTTCTTCGGGCTGATCCATGTGCAGGACAAATCGTCCATGCTGCCGCCGCTGCTGCTGGCGCCGCCGCCGGGCGCCGCCGTGCTCGACCTGTGCGCCAGCCCCGGCAGCAAGACCGGGCTTTTGGCCCTGCTCGTGGGGCCCGGGGGCTTCGTGCTGGCCAACGAGCCCAACGGCGCGCGCCTGGAAACCCTGCGCCGGACCCTGGAGCGCGTCAACGCCCTGGCCTGCGCCACCTGCTCCTTCCCCGGACAGGCCGCGCCCCTGGCCGACGGCTCGTGGCCCTTCATTCTGCTCGACCCGCCCTGCTCGGGCCTGGGCACCCTGGATAAGCACCCCGAGGCCCGGCGCTGGCAGGGCGCCAAGGCCGAGCCCCTGGAACGCCTGCAACGCGAGCTGCTCACCCGCGCGGCGGTCCTGCTGGCCCCCGGGGGGGCGCTGCTCTATTCCACCTGCACCACCAGCCCGGCGGAAAACGAGGCCCAGACCGCCTGGGCCCTGGACCACCTGGGCCTGGAACTGGACCCCCTGGCCCCGCCGCCCGGCTTCGCCGTGCGCCCGCCCGCCGTGGCCGGGCTGGAGGGGGTGCTGCCCGTGGACGGCGACGCCTCGGGCGGCCAGGGCTTCTACCTCGCGCGACTGCGCCGCCCGGGGCGACCCTCCGAAACCCCGGCGCCAGCCCCCGAAACCGCGCCGCACAAAGGCGCCAGCCTGACCGCCGCCGAGGCCGCCGCCTGCGCCCAGGCCGGGGCCGACTTCTCCGGCCTGCCCCCCGGCGAGCCCCGGCGCTTCGGCGACGCGCTGTTCCTCGTCCACCGCCTGGCCCCCGCCCTGCTGCCGCCCGGGCTGGCCTGGCAGGGGCTGCCCCTGGGCCGCTTCCAGGCCGGGCGCTTCCGCCCCAACCCGCGCCTGCGCGCCATCCTGCCCGCCGACCCTGCCTGCGCCGTGCACGCCGACTCCGTGGACGACATCGCCCGCCTGCTGGCCGGGCAGGCCCTGCCCGCCCCGCGTGCGCCCTTCGCCGTGCTGCACTTCCAGGGCCGCCCCCTGTGCCGCCTGGCCGTGAAAGGCACACGCGCCCTGTGGGCCGAGCGCTGAGGCGCTGCCCCGAGCCCGCCAGGCCGCAAGCCCAGGGGGCGCTGCCCCCTGGACCCCCGCGAGGGGCCGGGGGCCCC
>NZ_JAEX01000034.1 GCF_000519125.1 Desulfocurvus vexinensis DSM 17965 | reverse complement strand
GCTCGCCGCCGCCGCGCCGCCCAAGGCCGCAGCCGCAGGCATCGCCCTGGACATGCACGACGACGCCGACGACAAGGACTTCGAGCGCTTCTAGAACCCACGCGCGCCCCGGCTCCCGCATCCTGGCCGCTGCCGATGCGCGCAACAAGAAACAGGGGCTTCCCGAGGGAAGCCCCTGTTGTTTCCTCTGCGGGCGGCGCACCCGCCAGGCGGCGCCTGCGCGGGCGCCCGGGCTCAGGCCTTCTCGTAGGGCCGCACGGTGAGCACGGGCACGGGCGAGGTCTTGACCACCTGGTCGGCCACGGAGCCGAAGATGATGCGGTCCAGGCCCTTGCGGCCATGGGTGCCGATGACGATGAGGTCCGCCTTGTGTTCCGCCGCCACGGCCAGGATCTGCTGGGCCGCGTCGCCCATGACCACCAGCCCCTGGGCCTCCTGGCCCTGCAGGCAGGTGTTCAGGCAGTCCTCCATGTTCAGCCGCGCGCCGTTCATGATCTCGCGCTCAAAGCCGGTGATGTAGCCCGCCGAAACCTGGAAATCCTGGTAGCGCGCCATGTCGGGCACCACGTACAGCAGCAGCACCTCGGCGCCCAGGCGCCGCCCCAGGTACGCCGCCCAGCCCGCCACCTTGCCCGTGGCCTCCGAGAAGTCCACGGCGCACAGTATCCGCTTGATGTCCTTCATGTTTCCTCCGCAAGGGGCCCTCGCCCTCGCTACGCCCCCGGCACGGCGCCCGGAGCTTTGGCTTACCGTAAGCCGCGCGGGGCCGTCCTGTCACCAGGGAAAATACAGCGCACGGGGCGCGAAAAAGGCAGGGGGCCCCGGCCATGCCGGAGCCCCCGTCGCGCGCGCCGGGCCCGGGCGGCCTACCAGCCGCGCTCGGTGATGATCTCCTGGATCTTCTCCTGATCCTGCTTTTCCAGCAGCACGAGCTTCTTGGCGCTGGCCCGCTCGATGCGCTCCATGAGCGTCCCGAAGTTGGCGGGCTTTTCCAGCACGTCCAGCGCGCCCAGGCGCACGGCCTGGATGCCCTTGTCCACCGAAGCGTGGCCCGTGAGCAGGATGACCTGCAACTCCGGGCGGTCCTGCTTGATGGCCCGCAGGAATTCGATGCCGTCCATGCCGGGCATCTTGAGGTCCAGGACGATGACGTCCACCGGGGCCGTGCGGGCCAGCTCCAGGGCCTGCCCCGGGTCGGCGGAGGCGGTCACGTCCAGCCCCCGGCCCTTCATGCGTTCGGACAGGGTGTCCAGGAAATCCTTCTCGTCATCGACAAGCAGCACCTTCTTGCTCATGGCGCTCCTCCTTTTGGTGTGTTGCGTTCAGTGGATGGCGGACAGCCGGGCCAGGGTCAGGCGCAGGGCGCCGCCCTCGAGGGCGCACCGTGCGTCCAGGGCCGCCAGCAGGGCGTCAGCCTCGGGGCCTGCGGGCAGGGCCACGCCCGGCCCGGCCCCCGTGAAAATCACCTCGCCGCCCCCGGGCGCCGCGGCGGCGTCCACCGCCACCGGCCCGGCCCCGGCCTCAAGCACGGCGCACAGGCACAGGTGCAGCGCGCCGGCCAGCAGGAAGGGCCGCGTGGCCAGCGGCACGGGGTCGCCCGGGGCCAGGGCCAGCTCCACCCGGGCCTGGGCCGCCTGGCGGCGGTGCAGCCCCAGGGCCAGGGCCGCCGCCTCGCGCAGGTCCACCGTATGGCAGGGCTCGTCGGGCAGGTGGGCAAAGCGGTTCAGGGTGCCGATGACCGCGTTGGCCCGCTGCACATGCCGCGCGATGCGCTCCACGGCCACGGCCAGGCGCTGCGGGTCCAGGGGCTGGCCGTGGCCGGCCAGGACCGCAAGGTCCTGCATCAGCCCCGCGTTCTCGTTGATCATCGCCAGGGAATTCTTCAACTCGTGCGAGACCCCGGCGCACATGCGCCCGAAATAGGCCAGACCCATGGGGCCCAGGGTCCGCCAGTCCACGTCAGTCATGGCTTGCGCCTCCCTGCCGCGCGGCCCCGGGGCCCATGATCCGCGCAAACGTTTCCATCAGCGTTTCGATGCCCACGGGCTTGACCAGATAGGCCTCGCCCCGGGCGGCCCCGGCGGCGAAGTCCAGCTCCGAGCCGTGCCCGGTGAGGAACACGGCGCGCAGGTCCGGCTGCATGGCGCGCAGCCGCTGGTGCAGCTCCAGCCCGCCCATGCCGGGCCTTTTCACGTCCAGCACGGCGATGTCGTAGGCCCGCGCGCGCGCCAGCTCCAGGGCCTGCTCGGCGCAGACCGCGTAGTCGGCCTCCACGCCCCGGAAACCCAGCCGCTCGGCCAGGGCGCAGACCAGTTCGTGCTCGTCGTCCACTAGCAGTACTCGCATGAATCCTCTTCCTCCTGGCCGCACTGCACGGGCAGGGTGATGGTGAAGGTCGTGCCCTGGCCCACGCGGCTGGCCACCTCGATATTGCCCCCGAGCTTGCGCACCAGGCCGTAGGTGATGGACAGGCCGAGCCCCGTGCCCCCGGCGCCGCGCTTGGTGGAGTAGAACGGCTCGAAGATGCGCTTCTGGTCCTCGGGGCGGATGCCGCAGCCGTCGTCGCGCACCCGGATGCGCAGGTGCGCGGGGTCGGGGCTGTCCACCTCGATGCCCACGTGCCCGTTGTCGGCCACGGCCTGGAAGGCGTTGTTGACCAGGTTGAGCAGGATCTGTTGCAGCTTGCCCCGGTCGCAGTCGAATTCCGGCAGCTCCGGGGCCACGGCCACGGCGATGGTCACGCTGCGGTACTCGGCCTCCTTGCGCAGGAAGGAGAGCACCTCCTCGACGACCTCGCCCACGCTGATGCGCTCCACACGCACGTTGATATGCCGGGCGAAGCCCAACAGGTGCTTGGTGATATTGCCGCAGCGCTCCACGGAGCGCGTGATCTCCCCGGCCAGGCCCAGCAGGCGGTCGGGGTCCAGGTCGTTGCGGCGGTAGGTCAACAGGTCCTTGAGCAGCCCGGCCTTCTCGCCGATGACCGCCAGGGGGTTGTTGACCTCGTGGGCCACGCCTGCGGCCAGGCGGCCGATGGAGGCCATCTTGTTGGCGTGCTCGGCGTGGTGCAGGGCCACGAAGCGGTTGCGGTCGGCCTGGTAGACTTGGTTGACCAGGAAGGTCGCCACCGCCGTGACCACCACAAGGATCACCATCACGCTGGCCGCCAGGAACCACACGAGCTGGAAGCGCTTGTCGTACCACGCGGCCATGAGCTCGTCGCGCGACTTGACGACCATCAGGACGAACGGGGAGTTGGGCACGTAGGCGTAGCCGATGGTCAGCTCCCGGTCGCCCTCCTCGTGGGCCATGATCTCGGTGTACTCCGAATAGGGCGGCACGGGCAGGCCCACGGGGTCGAGCACGGCGCCGTGGTGCCGCGAGGGCGTCTGGAGCACGCCCTTGGTGTTGATGATGAACGAGTCGCCGCTGCCCAGCAGGTCCAGCCCGGCCAGGTTGTTGAAGCGGTCGGTGTCCAGGGTGGCGCGCAGCACGAAGAACCCGCCATCCGGCAGGGCCTGGCGCACGGCGATGACCAGGTGCGGCACGTTGCGGAAGCCCAGGAACACGTCGCTCACGTAGCTGCCCGCCGACACCGCGCGGGTGAACCACTCCTGGTCGCTGTAGTCGCGCCCCAGCAGGCTGTAGGGGCCCACGTAGGCCCGCTGCACGCCGTCGGCGTCGATGAGCCCCAGGTCCACGAACCCGCCGTGGCTGCGCTTCAAATGCTCCAGCAGTACGCCGAGCACCTCGGGGTCGTGCAGGGCCTCGGGGCTGCGGTCCTGGAGCACGAAGGACAGCACGCTGGCGCGCTCCTCCAGGTAGAAGGACACCGCGCGCCGGGTGTTGGACACGATGCGCGAGGTGCGCAGGCGCACTTCGGCCTCCACCGCGCTGCGCGTCACCTCGTGGTCGATGAGGGTCATGGCCGTGAGCGGGACCAGGGCCGTGAGGGCCGTGAGCACGATGGCCAGGGCCCAGGCCCGGCGGTAGTTGAACAGGCTGCGCCCGGGGGTGGCGTCCTGCGGCGGCAGCCAGAAGCGCGGGGCGATGAAGTCACGAAGCGACATGTCCGTTCCTGCTGCGGTCGGGCTAGCGGGCCCGGTTGCGGATCTTCTCGTGGGCCTCGCGCAGGGTGCGGCTCAAGACCTCGATGTCCACGGGCTTTTGCAGGTAGGCAAAGGCGCCCAGGCTCATGCAGGTGTCGCGGTCCTGGGCGGAGCCGTGACCGGTGAGGATGATGACCTCGATGGCCGGGCTTTCGCGCTTGACGCGGCGCAGCACCTCGATGCCGTCGATGCCGGGCATCTTGAGGTCCAGGATCATGACCTCGGGCTCGTCGCGTCCGACCATGTCCAGGGCGGCCTCGCCGTCGTAGACCACGTGCGAGCCCACGTCGCGCAGGGACAGCCGTTCGGAGAGCGTCTGCACGAACTCGCGTTCGTCGTCCACCAGCAGGACCTTGGAGGGCATCTCGAAGTCCACCTTGCGGTAGATGTCGGTCTGGTAGAACCCGCTGCCCACGCGGACCTCCACGGCGCCGACGCCCGGCACGCGCGCGGCCTCGGCGCGCAGCTCCTCCTCCAGGCGCGACAGCAGCATCACGTTCTTGTTGATGGTCAGGATGACCGTGCCGTCCTTGGCGTCCACGGCCACATCGTGGCCCTCGCCAACCAGGTGCACGCCCACGCGCGCGGCCAGGGCGAAGTCCTGCACCGCCCGGCGCGAGGCGTCGGTAGTGCGCACGGCGTCCTTGCCCAGGTTTTCCATGACCAGCCCCGCCGCGCGGGCGCCGTCCATGCCGTGCATGGGAATCAGGATGTCGTACAGCCCGGCGCTCCAGGGGTCCTTGTTGTGCAGCACGGTGTCCACCCAGGCCGCGCAGTCCTCGTCGGACTGGCGGATGGCCCGCAGGGCGTCCTTCTCGGCCACGCCCTGGGCCTGGGCGGCGTCCAGGCGGTGGCGGATGTCGGCGATGAGGCACACGCGCAGGGCGTGGGTCACCGCGCCGGGCACCAGCAGCCCGCAGAAGCCGTCCAGGACCAGCCCGTCGGCGGCCAGGGCCTGGGCCGTGGCCAGCCGCAGCCAGGCCACGGCGCGCTCCTTCTCGCGGTTGAACTTGTTGAACACCGAGGTCCGGGCCGTAAGCGCCCGGGCGATCTTGTCGCGCGAGAGGCCCGACAGGGCCTGGGCGCTGTCGATGAGGGCCGCGTCGCCGACCACCTCGTACCCCGTGGAGGCCCGCAGGCTCTCGACGACCTCGTCCTTGCCGCAGTAGGTGCCGCTCATGATGCTGATGACGGACATGGGCTTCTCCTTAGATGTTGTAGCACACGGTGGTCAGGGGGCAGCGCTTCTCGTCGGCCTGGGCGTGGGCGCCCTGGTGCACGGCGCGCAGGGCGCCCTCGGTGGAGGCGAAGATGTGGTCCTGGCCGATCTTCTCCAGCAGGTGCGTGCGCCGCAAGACCTCCATCACCGACTCGTTGACGCCCGACAGGGACACGTCCACCCCCGCCTGGCGGCAGCGCGAGATGAGCAGCGACAGCGACTCCTCGCCCGAGGCGTCCATGTCGTTGATGCCGCTGGCCACCAGCACGATATGGCGCAGGCTCTTCTTGCGCAGCATGCGCTCGGTGATCTGGTCCTCCAGGAAGCTCGCGTTGGCGAAGAACAGCGGGCCGTCGAAGCGGACCACGTCCACATAGTCGCATTCCATCAGCGAGTACTCCCGGGCGCAGCGCAGGGCGGAATCCTCGGCCAGGGCCAGGGAGCGCACCCGGGGGCGCATGCTCTTGTACAGGAACACGCCAAGGGAGAGCACCACGCCGACCATGATGCCCTTGTCCAGATGCGGGGCGAAGGCCAGGGTGGCCACGAAGGAGACCACGGAGATGATCCCGTCGTAACGCTGGGCCTTCCAGGCGTGGACGAAGCCCGAGGCGTTGATGAGCCCGATGACGGCCATCATGATCACCGCCGCCAGCACGGACTGCGGCAGGTGGTAGAGCAGCGGGGTGAGGAAGAGCAGCGCGATGACCACCATGACGCTGGTGACCACGCTGGACAGGCCGGTGACAGCGCCCGCCTGGAGGTTCACCGCCGAGCGCGAGAACGAGCCCGAGGTGGGGTAGCTGCGGGTCAGGGCGCCCAGGATGTTGGCCAGGCCCTGGCCGATGAGCTCCTGGTTGGGGTCCAGGCGCTGGCCGGTCTTGGCGGCCATGGCCTTGGCGATGGAGATGGCCTCCATGAAGCCCAGCAGGGAGATGATGGCCGCGTAGGACAAAAGATGCAGCACCACGTTCAGGTCGAAGCTCGGCACGGCGAAGGCGGGCAGGCCCTTGGGGATGGCCCCGACCACGGCTCCGCCGCCCATGGCCGTCAGCGCGGTCACGTCCAGGAGCTTGTTGCCGACCTTCAGGCGCCAGGTGCGGCCATCGTCCTGCGCGCCGGGGGGCACCTCGCCCCGGGGGAAGAGCAGCAGCCCGCCCGGCTCGGGCACCCCGGCAAAGAGCATGGCCCGCAGGGCCTCGCGCTGCTCGTGGGCCGCGTTGCGCGCCACGGCGATGTCGTGGTTGACCTTGATGATGTCGTGCTCGGCATCGTTGGCGGCGTCGAAATCGCGCGCCTGGCGGGCCTGGTCCAGGGCGGCGGACAGCCCGGTGCGCTGCGCCGACAGCTCGGCGATGCGCGCCGTGGCCGCGTTGAAGGTTTCCACGGCCTGCCGGGCCTCGGGGCTGCGCACGGCGTCCAGGGGCACCTGGGCGTCGTGCTGGAAGCCCACGGCCCAGGAGATGCACGTGGTCACGGCCACGGCCACCAGCACGTTGGGAATCCGGGGGTTCAGGCGGCGCAGGAAGAACATGATGGCGAAGGCCAGGGCCCCCAGGGCCAGGGTCGGCCAGTGGGTGTAGTGCACGGCGGCCTGCACCACGCGGACGATGGTCTCGTAGTGGTGCTCGGCGCTGTCCACCGACACGCCGAACATCTTGGAGAGCTGGCTCGTGGCGATGATGATGGCTGCGGCGTTGGTAAAGCCGTTGACCACCGGGTGGGACAGGAAGTTGACCACCAGCCCCAGGCGCAGCACACCCAGGGAGAGCTGGAACACGCCCACCAAAAGCGCCAGCAGCACGGCATAGGCGATGTAACCCTCGCTGCCCGCCGTGGCCAGGGGCTCCAGGCTGGCGGCGGTCATCAGCGAGACCACGGCCACCGGGCCGGTGGCCAGCTGGCGGCTGGAGCCGAACAGCGAGGCCAGCATGGGCGGCAGGAAGGAGGCGTACAGCCCGTAGTAGGGCGGCAGGCCCGCCAGCTGGGCATAGGCCATGCTCTGGGGAATGAGCACCAGGGCCACGGTGACGCCCGCCACGGTGTCGAGCTTGAATTTCTCGGCCCCGTACCCCCGGAACCAGGCGAGGAAGGGAAAGATTCTGGTGAGCATCACACGTCCGTCCTTGCTGAAGGAGATGAGGTCAGGATCTTGCGCGCCGCGGCGATCATCTCGTCGAACAGCGCGCCCGCGTCGTAGAGGTTGTACGTCTTGAAGCGCGCCAGGCCATCGACCATGGTGAACAGGACCATGGCCACCTTGCGCTCGCGGACCTCGGCCACGGACCCGTCGACCCGGCCCTGGGCCACGGCCCGCTCGAAGAACTCGATGAAGCAGTTGTAGATGGCCTCGAGCTGCTCGCGGCAGACCGCGTTCTCGCGGGCCAGCATGTAGGGGTAGTGGCGGTGCAGCAGCAGGAATGCGTCCTCCATGACCCCGGAGAGGTAGAGATAGAACCCGAGCAGTCCCTCGACCTTCTCCAGGCCGCTGGCGTAGCCCTGCTCGCCCTCGTGCTCCTCGAAATGGCGGACCACGTCGCGGCGCACTCCGCGCAACACTTCCAGCAGCAGGTCCTCCTTGCTGCCGAAGTGGTAGAAGATGGTGCTCTCGGCCACGCCCGTGGCCTTGGCCAGCTCGGCGGTGCTGGTGTCGGCAAAGCCCTTGTTGGCGAACAGCCGCAGCGCCGCGTAGAGAATCTTTTCCTTCTTGGTCATCGCCACCCCTTTGCTACTGAGTAATCACTCAGTAGCTATGCCCTCATTTACCCGGGGTGACGGACCTGTGTCAAGACGGTTTGTTCAAAAAATATCTTTTTTAGTTTCAGTATATTAAAGACAGGTCGCCCCGCTTCGTCCTCGCCCGGCACTCCGGACTGAGTAAACACTCAGCCCGGGCGCCTGCATTTGGCGCCCCCGCCTCTCCCCGCCCGGGACCCGCGCGGGGGACCGGGGAGCCCTCGCGCGCGGCCTCGCCCGGCACGCCCCGGGAAGGGCATAAGCGCGGCGGGAAGGCGGCACACTCTTTTTTTCCGCGCTTCAATTTTTCGGTTGTTTCCTGTATCGTCCCCGAACATGGGACGCCGCCGCCAGCACCGCACATGAGGCCGAAGATGGGAGAACGCAACACCACCCGCGAGATACTGGACGACGAACTGGCCGCCCTGCGCGCCGAGGCCGCCCTGCTGCGTGACGAGCTGGCCCGCGCCCGCGCCAGGGAGCGCCACTTCCACCGCCTGTTCCACGAGGCGCCCCTGCCCTACCAGGCCCTGGACGGGGCCGGACGCATCATCGAGGTCAACCGCGCCTGGACCGAACTCATGGGCTACGACGCCGGGCAGGCCCAGGGCCGGTCCTTCGCCGACTTCCAGCCCCCGGACGAGCGCGCCCGGTTCCTGTGCCGCTTCGAGGCCTTCAAGCGCGCCGGGGAGGTGCGCGGGCTGGAAACGACCCTGCTGCGCAAGGACGGCACACCCCTGCTCGTTGCCCTGGACGGCAAAATCGACCGCACCCCGGACGGCACCTTCCGCCAGACCCATTGCGTGTGGCGCGACATCACGCACGAGCGCGCCATGGAGCAGGCCCTGGCGCGCTCGGAGTTCAAGTTCCGCCGCGTGCTGGAGCAGATCCAGCTCATCGGCGTCTGCCTGGACACCCAGGCCCGGCTGACCTTCGCCAACGACTGCTTCCTGGAGCTGACGGGCTGGACCCGCGAGGAACTGCTGGGGCGCGACTGGTTCGCCACCTGCATCGCCGCCCCGAACCGGGACGCCGTGCGCGCCGTGTTCATGCAGACCATGGCCAGCGGCGAGGCCGGGGAATACACCTTCTACGACAACCCCATCCTGACCCGCGACGGCCAGACCCTGGACGTGGGCTGGACCAACGTGCTGACCCGCGACGAGCAGGGCGCCGTCACCGGCGTGACCTGCCTGGGGCTGGACATCACCGAGCGCAAGCGGGCCATGGCCGCCCTGCGCGAGAGCGAGGACCGCTTCCGCTCCCTGTTCGCCGAGTCGCCCCTGGGCATCTACCTCTTCCGCCTGGAAGCCGACGACAGCCTGACCCTGCTGGACGCCAACCCCGCCTCCAGCCGCATCATGGACCGCGACAACGCCCGGCTCGTCGGCCTGCCCCTGGCCCAGGCCTTTCCCGCCTTCGCCGCCTCGGGCATTCCGGACCATTACCGCCGCCTGGCCCGCGAGGGCGGCGCCTGGAGCCTGCGGCGCTACGAATACGCCACCCAGGGCCGGACGAGGTTCTTCGACATCCACGCCTTCCAGACCGCACCCGGGCATGTGGCGGTCATGTTCCAGGACGTGAGCGTGCAGGTTCGCGGCGAGGCCGCCCTGCGCGACAGCGAGGCCCTCTACCGCAACCTGTTCGAGAACTCCGCCGTGGGCATCTTCCTCGTCGGGCCGGATACCGTGATCCGCGACGCCAACCCCCTGGCCAGCGAGATCCTCGGCTTCACCCGCGACGAACTGCGCGGCATGAGCGCCCGCGACGTCCTGACCCCGGCCAGCGCCGAGGCCCTGCTCCCGGAGGAAGCCGTGCGCCTGGCGCGGCAAAGCGGGCGGCCGCGCATCATGCAGCGCGAATACAACCGCAAGCACGCCCCGCCCCTGCCGGTGGAATCCATGGTCCGCGCCGTGGACGAGCAGGGCACCCATCTGGTCATGTTCCATGATATCTCCGCGCGCCTGCAGGCCCAGGCCGCCCTCACGGACTTCCGCCGCCTGGTGGAGGCCATGGCCGACAACATGGGCGACATGCTCTGGGCCAAGGACCCCCAGGGCCGCTACATCTTCGCCAACCGGGCCATCCGCGAAAACCTGCTGTGCAGCGACGGCGAAGAGGTCCTGGGCCGCACGGACCTGCACTTCGCCGCGCGCAACCGCGCCCTGGGGCGCGGGCACACCTTCGGGGAATGCTGCGTGGACAGCGACCAGGTCGTGCTGGCCTCCCGCGCCCCGGGCCGCTTCGTGGAAGACGGGCTGGTGCGCGGCGCCTACCTCTGCCTGGAGGTGCTCAAGTCCCCGCTGTTCGACGACCGGGGCGAGCTCATCGGCACCGTGGGCTCGGGGCGCGACATCACCGCCCAGCGCCTGGCCGACGAGGCCCTGCGCCACAGCCGCACCCTGCAGGAGGAAACCCTGCGCCTGGGCAGCATGGGCGGCTGGGAGCTGAACCTGGAGAAAGGCACCCTGAGCTGGACCGCCTCGGAATACGCCACCTACGGGCTGGACCCCGCAGGCCCGCCCCCGAGCCCCGAGGTCTTCCTGCACACCCTGGTCCACCCCGAAGACCGCGCGCGGCTCCGCCAGGACCTGGAACAGGCCGTACGCGACAGCACCACGCTGGAACGCGAGTTCCGCATCGTGCGCATGGACGGCGAAACCCGGCTGCTGCGCACCCTGGCCCGCCCGGCCCTGGGGCCGGACGGCGCCGTGGTCCGCATGCAGGGCGCGACCCGCGATGTGACCGAGGAGCGCGCCGCCGAACAGGCCCTGCGCCAGGCCAAGGAGGAGGCCGAGCGCGCCGCGCGCTCCAAGGGCGTGTTCCTGGCCAACATGAGCCACGAGCTGCGCACGCCGCTCAACGGCATCTTCGGCATGCTCCAGCTGGCCCTGACCACCGAGCTGGACGACGAGCAGCGCGACTACCTGGAAACCGCCCTGGCCACGGGCCGCAGCCTGCTCACGGTCATCAACGACGTGCTTGACTTCACCCGCCTGGACGCCGGGTTCCTGGACGTGGCCCGCGAACCTTTCGACCTGATGCGCACGGTGGCCCTGGTCATGGACAACTTCCGCCCCGAGGCCAGGGACAAGGGCATCGACCTCGCCGTCGTGGCCCACCCCGGCACCCCCGCCGTGCTGGTGGGCGACGAGGCCCGGCTGCGCCAGATCCTGTTCAACGTGATGGGCAACGCCGTGAAGTTCTGCCCCCGCGGCGAGGTGGCCCTGGAGATCTGCCCCCTGAGCCCGGTGCGCGGGCAGGCCCGGGTGCTCTTCACCGTGCGCGACACGGGCATCGGCATCCCCCAGGAGCACCTGGGCTCCGTCTTCGAGGCCTTCACCCAGGTGGACGGCGCCTACACCCGGCGCTACAAGGGCACGGGCCTGGGCCTGGGCATCGTCAAGCGCCTGGTGCTGCTGCTGGGCGGCAGCCTGGCCGTCTCCAGCGCCCCGGGCGAGGGCACCGAGATCCACTTCTGCCTGCCCTTCGGCCTGCCCGCCGTCCAGGCCGCGCCCCCGGCCCCCCACACCCCGGCGCCCCGGCCCCGGCCCCTGACCCTGCTGCTGGCCGAGGACGAAACCGTGAACCTCATGGCCGCCCGGATGATGCTCGAAAAGCAGGGCCACACGGTGCACACGGCGCGCACCGGCGTCCAGGCCGTGGAGGCCGTGCGCGACCGCGACTTCGACTGCGTGCTCATGGACATCCAGATGCCCGAGATGGACGGGCTGGAGGCCACGGCGCGCATCCACGCCCTGCGCCCTGGGCTGCCCGTGGTGGCCATGACCGCCCACGCCATGGAGGGCGACCGCGACCGCTTCCTGGCGGCGGGGATGTGCGCCTATGTGGCCAAGCCGGTGAGCATGGAAGAGCTGGAAGGCGTGCTGGAGGCCCTGGGGCGGCCTCTCAGCCCAGAGGGCACTGGGGATTCAGGCGCTTGACGAAGACCTCGCCCGTGTGGGTGAAGAAAAGCAGCTTGCGGCCCCTGTCGCCGCCCACGTCCGAGGCCACCACCCGCAGCCGCTCGCTTTCCAGGGTCTCGAAGGCCATGAGCACGTTGCGCCGCCCGACCCCGAACTGCTCGGCAAACATGGCGTTGGCCCCGCCGAAGACCTTGCAGATCAGGTCCGCGCGGCGCACCCCCTGGCGCAGCAGCCCGCGCGCCAGGCGCCGGATGGCGTCATCCACGTACTTGTAGTCCCGGGGCGCGGGCGCCACACAGTCGCACTGGGGCATCAGCGCATGGAACATCGCGCCCCAGCCCGAAACCGGGCAATGGAACGTCACCGCCACGCACGAGCCCAGCACCGTGGACACGGCCAGGGGCCGCTGCGAAACCACGGCGTCGCCCACCCCCAGCTGGCGCAGGCTGACTCCGGGGTGCTTGTCCAGCAGGTGGTGCATCACTGTTCCACGTCCAGGGGATTGGCCATGAGCCCCATGTTGGCCAGCATCTCGAAGAGGATGGCCCGGTCGAAGGGCTTGGTGACGTAGGCGTCGGCCCCGCATTCGAACTGCGCCTCGAGCATGTGCCGCGCGTCGCTCAGGCAGGTCAGCATGATGACCCTGGGCCGCGCCTCGCGGGGCACGTTCTCGTCGTCGAACAGGTCGCGGATGCGCCGCGTGGCCTCCAGCCCGTCCATCTCGGGCATCATGATGTCCATGAAGACCACGTCGTAGCCCTCGCCCCGCAGGGACTCGCGGACCATCTCCACGGCCCGGGCCCCGTTTTCGGCCTCGTCGCAGCGCCCCACGTCCTTGAAAAACGCCTTGAGCAGAAAGCGCAGCGAATCGCTATCGTCCACGATGAGAATCCTGATCACGGCGGCCCTCCCCTTGCAGCCCTGGGCGCGGCCCGGCGCCTGGCTGGGCGCTATGCTAGCATCCAGCGCGAAATGCGGTCAAAGGCTTCCTCCAGCTCCGCCTCGCCGGCGCCGTACGACAGGCGCAGGTGCCCCTCGCCAGCGGCCCCGAAGGTCGAGCCCGGGATGGTGATCACCCGCGCCTCGCGGATCAGCCGTTCGGCCAGCTGGCGCGAGGGCTCGCCGGTGAACAGCGTGCGGGCCATGATGTAGAACGCTCCCGCCGGGCGCACGTAGCTGAGCGCCCCGGCCAGGGCGTCCAGCCGCGCGCAGGCCAACTCGCGGCGCGCCGCCAGGGCCGTGCGCATGGCCGCGAACACCTCCTGCGGGCCGCGCAGCGCCGCCAGGGCCGCGTGCTGGGCCACCGTGGGCGCGCAGATGGCCGTGCAGTCGTGGACCTTGAGCATCTGGTCCATGATCGGCGCGCTGGCCCAGGCGTAGCCCACCCGCCAACCCGTGAGGGCGAAGCGCTTGGAAAAGCTGTTCACCAGCACGCAGCGCCCGGCCAGCTCCGGCAGCGCCGCCACGCTCATGGGCATGGGCCCGTCGTAGACCAGCGCGTCGTAGGTCTCGTCGGTGATGACGTACAGCCCATGGCGCTCGGCCACCCCGGCCAGCCCGCGCAGCTCGGCCTCGCCAAACACCGCCCCCGTGGGGTTGCACGGGTTGCAGAACAGGATGGCCCGCGTGCGCGGCGTCACCGCCGCCTCCAGGGCCGCCACGTCCAGCCCCCAGCCCGGCCCGGCGGGCACCGGCACCGGCACCCCGCCCGCCAGCAGCACCTGCTCCACGTGCGAGGCATACGCGGGCGAGGGCATGAGCACCTCGTCGCCCTCCTCCACCAGCGAGAGCACCGCGCACAGCAGCGCCTCCATGGCGCCCACGGTGATGGCCACCTCGGCGCGCGGGTCCACGCGCAGGCCCTTTTCGCGCGTGAGCAGCTCGGCCACCGCCTCGCGCAGGGCGGGCATCCCGGGCTGGAGCGAATACTTGCCCGCCGCGCCGTCCTCGCGCAGCGCCCGGCAGACCGCGTCCACAACGTGCTCCGGCGTGGGGAACGACGGAACCCCCTGCCCCAGGGACACGCACCCGCCCACCTCGGCGGCGATCATCGGCATCAGCTTGGTTTCCGAAATGCGAATCCGCCCCACCCGGCGGCTGAACGACATGCCCATGGCCATGGCCTCGCTTGTGGTTGTGGTTGCTGCCCGGCGGGGAGGGAGGCGTCTTTCTTGCGCGGGAAGGGGGGGCCTCGTCCCCCGCACTCCCATTCCAAGAAGAAAATACCTGGAAGACTTACGCCGTGCCGCCCTGCAACAGTTGTTGCTCGAAGTGCTCGCGGGCCTTACGCCAGACGGTTTCGGCGTGGAGGCGGAGCTGCCTCGCTTTGTCTTTTCTATGCACCACTTCGCGGGCAATGGCTTGTTGCGTATCGGCGTCAGGCGCTGGAACGCGAAGTTCAGCCTGTAGCGGTCTACAGTTTTTTGGACACTCATTTGCGCTAATCAGGCCGCTATTGACACCGGGGCGGTCTGCTCCTTTCTGACCTGGGCCGGGGTCTTGTACCCGTGTCGGCCAACGATCCATTCCCGATTGTAGGTTTCCTTGAATTCCAGCAGGGCCAGTCTCAGTTCTTCAACCGTGTCGAAGTGCCTGACCCAGAGCAGGTTTTCCTTGAGGGTGCGCACGAAGCGCTCCGCGATCCCGTTGCCCTGCGGCTCACGCACATAGGACGGAGAACTCTTGATGCCCAGGAAGGCGATTTCGTCCTGGAATACGTCCG
>NZ_JAEX01000033.1 GCF_000519125.1 Desulfocurvus vexinensis DSM 17965 | reverse complement strand
GTCCACATGCCCCGCGTTGCCCTGGCCCTTGCCTCGTTGCTGCTGGCCTCGCTGTTGCTGACGCTCCTGCCCGCAGCGGCCCGGGCGCAGATGCCGCCAGAGGTGGCCCGGACCTTGGAGTCCGAGGCCAATTATGTGGCGTTCATGCAGCAGTTCCGGAATGCTTTTGCGTTCTCCACCGGCCATAACGCCTATACCTGCCGTCAGTACCTGGACCTGCGCAAGCGCCTGCCGGAGGCTTATGTTGCCGACGAGGGGTGGTATTGGGCCACGCTCAGCAGTAATAAATATCTACTGTGCGATCTGGCGGACTTCCTGCACCGCGTGGCCCCGGCTCCGCAGCCGTGCTATCGGCCTGACAACCTGGGGCAGGAGCTGTTCGAGCGCATGGAGGCCGGTCTGGTTACGAATCTGACTGCGGAAGGTGAACTGTTTACGCAGGATATGGAAGGGTCGCTGGTTACTTTTGCGGAATTCCAGCAGGACTGGAGCAGCTATGAGACTCCGCTCTGGCCAAAGACGTTGCAGTTCACCCTCCGCGACAATGGATTGGGCCTTGTTGCCACCTGGAAGGGCGTTCCTGGCCGCGAGGGGCGGCTTTGGGATGAACACGAGTTCGTGACCGCAGTGGACGCCGACGGCAACGGCCATTGCGACTGGATCATGAGGGAGGAGAGGGATAATTTGGATGATACGAATTTCGGTCCGTATCTGCATTTCTACATCGTGCTCAACCCGGGGCCCGAGGGGTACATGGAGGCCCGGCGGCTGTTCTCCCTGCCAGCGTTCCCCGCAGTGGATTTCATCCTCCCGGATGCGTCGACCGGGCCGGGCGCGCCCTGAGCCTGCCGCTTGCGCCCGGAGGCAGAACGCGCGGCGGCCCGGGGTCTTGGACCCCGGGCCGCCGTGTGTTTGTGTGCGCCCCCGTGTGGCGGGCTACGGCTCGATGGTCGAGCCCAGAACCTTGAGGAACGCGCGCATCCATTCGGGGTGCGCGGGCCAGGCCGGGCTGGTGACGAGCACGCCGTCCACCACGGCGTTGGAGGCCGTGGCGTTGGGTTCCACCCAGGTGCCGCCCGCGCGCTCCACATCGGGGCGCACCGCCGGGTAGGCCGTGCAGGACTTGCCGCCCAGCACGTCGGCGGCAACCAGCACCTGCTGGCCGTGGCAGATGGCCGCAATGGGCTTGCCCGCCTTGGCCATGGCCCGCACGATCTCGATGACCCTGGGGTTCAGGCGGATGTACTCCGGCGCGCGGCCCCCGGGCACCACCAGGGCGTCGTAGGCCGCCGGGTCCACGGCGTCGAAGTCCGCCGTCAGGGTGAAGTTGTGCCCGGGCTTCTCGGAGTAGGTCTGGTGGCCCTCGAAATCGTGGACCGCCGTGGCCACCTGCTCCCCGGCTTTCTTGCCGGGGCATACGGCGTGGACCTGGTGCCCGACCATGGTCAGCATCTGGAAGGGGACCATGACTTCGTAGTCTTCCACGAAATCGCCAACGAGCATGAGGATCTTTTTCACGGCCATGATGTGCCTCCTGGGTTGTTTCGGGTGGAGGGAATGGACTTTGCGCCGAGCATACACCCCCGGGCCCCGGTTGCCCACCCTCGCGGTGGGGGCTGCCCCGGGCGGGTGACCCCGCCGGAGCGGGGCGGCAATTTTTTTCGCCTTGCTCCGCCCGCACTTCCGTGCCCCCGGGGGCGCATCGCCAACATGCCCGCTGGATTTTACAGGGTGATTACGGTAGCCTTTTTGAACCGTCGAAACGGGCGCGCCCGGTGCGGCGGGCCATCTTTTTTCAAGATATACAGAACCCTTATAGCGAAGGACCACGCAGGAATGTTCAATCCCGACATGCCCCCCACGCTCATGCAGGTCAAGGTCAACAAGAACGCCGAGACCGTGCTGCGCAAGCGCTATTACCGCAAGGACGGCGACGGCAACCCCACCGAGAACGCCACCACCATGTTCTGGCGCGTGGCCGCCGCCATCGCCATGGAAGAGACCAAGTACGAGAAGTCCACCATCGGCGTGGAGAAGCTGGCCCGCGAGTTCTTCGACCTGATGACGGAGTTCAAGTTCCTGCCCAACTCGCCCACGCTGATGAACGCGGGCACGGGCCTGGGCCAGCTCGCGGCCTGCTTCGTGCTGCCCGTGGGCGACTCCATGGAGGAGATCTTCGACGCCGTGAAGAACGCCGCCATGATCCACAAGTCCGGCGGCGGCACGGGCTTCTCCTTCTCGCGCCTGCGGCCCCACGCCGCGCGGGTGGGGTCCACGGGCGGCGTGGCCTCGGGGCCCATCTCCTTTTTGCGCATCTTCAACACCGCCACCGAGCAGGTCAAGCAGGGCGGCACCCGGCGCGGCGCCAACATGGGCATCCTGCGCGTGGACCATCCCGACATCATCGACTTCATCCGCGCCAAGGAGCGCGACGGCGACCTGAACAACTTCAACCTCTCCGTGGCGCTCACCGAGAAGTTCATGCAGGCCGTGGAGAAGGACGAGGAATACGACCTGGTGGCCCCGCACACCCGCGAGGTCAAAAAGCGCCTGCCCGCCCGCGAGGTCTTCAACCTGCTGGTGCAAAAGGCCTGGGAGTCCGGCGACCCGGGCATCATCTTCCTGGACCGCATCAACCGCGACAACCCCACCCCGGACCAGGGCGAGATCGAGTCCACCAACCCCTGCGGCGAGCAGCCGCTTTTGCCCTACGAGGCCTGCAACCTGGGCTCCATCAACCTGGCTCTGATGTACGCCAAGGGCCAGGACCACGACGTGGACTGGAAGGAACTGCGCCGCGTGACGCATCTGGCGGTGCGCTTCCTGGACAACGTCATCGACGCCAGCCGCTACCCCCTGGAGCTGATCACCGAGACGGTGCACAAGAACCGCAAGATCGGCCTGGGCGTCATGGGCTTTGCGGACCTGCTCTTCCGCCTGGGCGTGCCCTACGACTCCCAGGAGGCCCTGACCCTGGCCGAGCGGATCATGAAGTTCATCAACGAGGAATCCAAGGCGGCTTCCAAGCAGCTGGCCAAGGAGCGCGGGGCCTTCCCGGCCTGGAAGACCTCCGTCTACGGCCAGCGCAACCTGGGCCCCTACCGCAACGCCACCACCACGACCATCGCGCCCACGGGCACCCTGTCGATCATCGCGGGCTGCTCCTCGGGCGTGGAGCCGCTGTTCGCCCTGTCCTTCTCGCGCCACGTCATGGACGGCGAAAAGCTCACCGAGTCCAACCCCTATTTCGAACAGGCCATGAAAGACGCGGGTGCCTGGTCGGAAACGCTCATGGACGAGGTGGCCCGCACGGGCCGCGTGGGGCAGATCGAGCACCTGCCCGAGGCCCTGCGCCGGGTGTTCGTCACGGCCATGGAGATCGCCCCGCAGTGGCACCTCAAGATGCAGGCCGCCTTCCAGCGCCACACCGACAACGCCGTGTCCAAGACCGTGAACCTGCCCGGCACGGCCACCCAGCAGGACATCTTCGACATCTACTGGATGGCCTACGAGACCGGATGCAAGGGCGTGACCGTGTACCGCGACGGGTGCAAGGCCGCCCAGGTGCTGTGCACCGGCGACGGCACCCAGGCCCGCGAGGCCAAGGCCGGGGGCGACGGCAAGGTGGTGCGCAGCCGCCCCGACGTGATCTACGGCTTCACCCAGAAGATCGAGACCGGCCTGGGCATCATGTACCTGACGGTGAACGAGGTGGACGGCAAGCCCTTCGAGGTCTTCGCCACCATCGGCAAGTCGGGCCGCTCCATCACGGCCAAGGCCGAGGCCATCGGGCGGCTGGTGTCCCTGGCGCTGCGCTCGGGGATTGCGGTGCGCGAGATCGTGGGCCAGCTCAAGGGCATCGGCGGCGAGCACCCCGTGTTCCGCAAGAAGGGCATGATCATGTCCATCCCCGACGCCATCGCCTGGGTCTTCGAGCAGCGCTACATGGGCGGGGCCACGCCCGTGCCCCGCGCGGGCAACGGCAACGACCTGGCGAGCCCCAAATGCCCGGAGTGCGGCAAGGAGCTGTTCTTCCAGGAGGGCTGCTTCATCTGCGCCGAGTGCGGCTACACCAAGTGCGGCTAGGCTGAAGCCCCGGGCGGGCCCGGGGCTGGCGCCTGGCGTGCAGACGGGGGCCGGGGGCGGACATGTGTCCGCCCCCGGCCTTGTCAGTTGCGAGGGGGATTTTGCCTCTCCCGCCCGGTGCGGCTCAGGGCGCGGGCGGGCCCTGGGCCAGGGTGGCGAAGGGGTTCAGGTCGGGCGCGGCCACGCCGAACACGGCCTCGTTCCGGCCTTCCAGCAGGGCCCAGCGCTGGGTGCCGTATTCGAAATGCCACCACTCGGCGTGGTAGTTCACGAACCCGGCCCGGGTCATGACGTGGTGCAGCAGGCGGCGGTTGGTCAGGGCCTCGCGGCCCTGGTCGTCCAGGGGCTGCCCGGCTTCCAGAAGCTCCTCGAAGTGCCGCGTGGCGGACACCGGGCCGGGGAAGTCGAAGGCCGCCCCGAACCACAGCGGCGCGCCTGCCACGGTGGCCAGGGCCAGGTCCACCGCGCCGCCCGTGACGTGGGGCGAGGGCCGCCCGGGCTCCACGCTGGGCAGGGCCACGAAGCGCCCGGTCAGCTCGTCCAAGGTGGCGGCGTCGGCGCCCGGATGGGCCCGGGCCAGGGCCGCGCGGCAGCGGGCGTACAGCTCGGTCTGCACCTGCACCCCGCGCCAGGCGTCGAGGATCACCAGCCGCAGGAAGGGCGGCAGCAGGGCCTGGGCGGCCCACAGCCGCTTCTGGACCTCCTCGCGGGCGTGGCATTCGGGCAGCGCGCCGGGAATGCCCGCCGCGTAGTAGGCCGGGCGCACGAGGATGCGCTCCGGCGCCAGGGACAGGGGCACCAGGGGCTGGCCGCACTCGCGGATGGGCACCTGGTGCACCCGGGCCCACGAGGGGGCCGGGGCGGGCGCGATGGGCGGCGCGTCCTTGGGGATAATCACATCGAGCTCCTCGGGCTTGGGTTGACCGTTGTCGGCGGCGCGGGCCTAGTAACCCAGGGCGCGCGGCAGCCACAGCGAGATGGACGGCACCAGGATCAGCATGAGCTGGCAGAACAGGGCCACGAGCACGAAGGGCCAGATGTGCCGGAACATCTTCTCCAGGGACACGTTGCCCACCGAGGAGACGATGTACACGCACGCGCCCATGGGCGGCGTGATCAGCGCGATGGTGATGTTCAGCGTCATCACGATGCCGAAGTGCAGCGGGTCGATGCCCGCAGCGGCGGCCAGGGGCGCGAAGACCGGGGTCAGCAGCACCAGGGCGGCGATCTCCTCCATGAACATGCCCACCACGAAGATGATGACGCTGATGAGCAGCAGGACCATGGTCGGCGTGGTGGCGTATTGCAGGATCACCGGGGCGATGGCCTGGGGCACCTGCTCGGCGGCCAGGATCCAGCCCACGATGGTCGCCGCGCCCATGACCACGAAGATCACGCTGGTCAGGCGCACGGTGTTGGACAGGGCGCGCAGCACGCCCGCCCAGGTCAGCTCGCGCGTCCAGAGCAGGCCGACCAGCAGCACGTACAGGCTGGCCACGGCGCCGGACTCGGTGGGCGTCATGAAGCCGAACAGGATGCCGCCGATGATGATGGCCGGGGCGATGAGGGCCGTGGTCGCCCCGCCTGCGGCGCGCAGCAGCTGCGCGCCCGAAAAGCGCGTGTTCACGCGCGGCAGGTTCAGCCGCGCGGCGCTGATGCGGTGCATGACCATGAAGGCCCCGGCCAGCAGCAGCCCCGGGACCACCCCGGCCATGAACAGCGCGCCCACGTTGGTCTTGGTCATGGACCCGAACAGGATCATGAAGATGCTCGGGGGGATGATCGGGCCGATGAGCGAGCTGCCTGCCGTGAGTCCGGCGGCGTAGGAGCCGGGGTAGCCGCCCTTTTTCATGGCCGGGATCATGATCGAGCCCACGGCGGAGGCGTCGGCCGCCGCCGAGCCGTTGACCCCGGCGAAGATGACGCTGGCCACCACGGTGACGTAGCCCAGCCCGCCCTTGAGGTGCCCCACCAGGGCCTCGGCGAAGCGCAAGAGCCGCGCCGTGAGCCCCGCGCTGCCCATCAGCTCACCCGCCAGGATGAAGTAGGGGATGGCCAGCAGGGAGAAGGGCTCCATGCCGCCGTAGAACTGCTGGACCATGAGCCGCAGCTGGGAGAGGTCGCCCACGTGCAGGAACCCCGCCAGGGCCGTGGCCAGCATGGCCGTGAACAGCGGCAGCCCCGTGAGCAGCATGATGAAGAAAACCGCCAGCAGCATGAGGCTCATGGCGTACCTCCCTGGCCCTGCCCGTCGCCGGGGGCGGGGCTGAACAGCCCCAGGCCGAACTGCACCAGCATGAGCGCCATGCCCACGGGCACGGCCAGAAGCGGCACGGTCTTGGTGATGCCCAGGGTCATGATGGTCAGGGCCTGCATCTTGGCCGCGTACTGGAAGCCCAGCACGGTCATCAGCACCAGCAGGCCGACGAACACCGCCCCGCGCAGCCAGACCACCACCGCCCGCCGCCCCGGGGGCAGCCGGTCGGCCAGCATGGTGATGGCCATGTGCTCGCCGCGCTTGAGGGCCGGGGCGGCGGCGAGCATGACCATCCAGACCAGGGTGATCTTGGCCACGTCGGTGGTCCACATGGGCGGGCGGAAGAAGCGCGAGAACACCCCGAGCATGACCGTGGCCAGATTGATGGCGAGGAGCGCCCCCGCCCCGAAGAGGCAGAGGCGCTCCAGCACGTCAGAAGCCGTTTTGCACGATTGAGCCAGCCGGCTCATCTACTTGGCCTCGGCGTTGGCCTTGGCGGCCTCGGCCAGGGCCAGGTCGATCCACTCCTGGGCCACCTGGGCCTTGAGCCAGTTCATGTACGAGGGGCTGCCGAGCTCCTTGAACTGGGCCATCTCGGCGTCGGTGGGCGTGTAGACGGTCATGCCCTTGGAGGCCAGGAACTCCACGCGCTGGTCCTCCTGGGACTCCACGAACTCGCGGGTCATGACGTTGGCCTTGTGCGCGGCCTCGCGCACGGCCTTTTGCTGCTCGGGGGTCAGGGAGTCGATCAGGGCGGCGTTGATGAGCAGGAACTGGTCGGAGTACTGCACGTTGGCCAGGGTCAGGTGCTGCTGGACCTCGTAGAGGCTGCCCATGATGATGTAGGTCGGGGGGTTCATCTGGCCGTGGGCCACGCCGGTCTTCAGAGCGAGGTAGACCTCGGTCCAGGGGATGGGCGTTCCGGCGGCGCCGAAGGCCTCGTACATGGCCACCTGGCTGGCGTCCATGGCCCGGAAGGTCAGGCCCTTGAAGTCGGCGGGCGAGTGGATGGGCTTGGTGCAGGTGAAGGCGATGAAGCCGCCCTCCTCGACCACCGCCAGCAGCTCGATGCCCGTGCGCTCGCGCATGGTGGCGCGGATCTTGTCCATGAACGGGCCGCCGTCGAAGAAGATGTGCGCGGCCTTGTAGCTGTCGAACAGGAAGGGGATGTTGGTGGCGAACATCTCGGGCAGCACGGTCTCGATGCCGCCGTAGGAGGCCACGTTGATCACCGGGCCGCTCATGGTCTGTTCCATGCGCTGCTCTTCGTTGCCCAGTTGGCTGTTGGGGAAGAGCTGGATGTCCAGCGCCCCGCCGGTGGCCTCTTCCACCAGGGTCTTGAAGTGGGTGGCGAAGTAGTGCACGGCGTTGTCGTTGTCGTCCGGCGGGCCGTTGTAGCTCATCTTCACGGACGTGGCGGCCAGCGCCGCGGCGGGAATGGCCAGGACGAGAAGGCAGATCAGGGCGATGCGTTTCATGGTCTTCCTCTCTTGCCGTTGGGGTTTGCCCGTACGGTCCGCGCGCCGGATGTGGGCGATTATATTGCCATGCAATACGATGTGTTCATACATAATCTATCCAGGGCTTCCGGGTCAAGGGGGTGCGCCAGAGAATTTGGGATGAAATCATCGCAAAAATGGACTACAAGGCCGGAACTGGCAATGGCGCGCGCGGCGTGCGGCGCGCCGGCAGGCAGGACGAGGCTGCAACCACGGGCGCAGGCATGACACAAGACGACGACAGGCAACGCGAGGATTCGCTGTTCGTGGCCTCCCTGGGCCGGGCCATCCGCGTGCTGGAGGCCTTCGACCGGGGGCCGCGCAGCCTGGGCCTGGCGGAGCTGACCGAGCTGACGGGCCTGAACCGCAGCGCGGTGCAGCGCTTCCTGCACACCTGGGAGCAGCTGGGCTACCTCGCCAAGGACCCGGCCACCCGCCGCTTCTCCCTGACCCCGCGCGTCATGGCCCTGGGCTACAGCTACCTCAAGGGCAACCGCCTGGTGGAGGTGGCCACGCCCTACCTGCTGGAGGCCCGCACGCGCACGGGCAACTCCGTGTACCTCGGCGTGCTCTACGACACCGAGATCATCTACCTGGTGCGCCTGCCCCAGCGCTTTTTGCTCTTCGAGAGCACCCTGCCCGGGCGGCGCATCCCGGCCTTCTGCGGGGCCCGGGCCATCCTTTCGCGCCTGCCCGGCCCCCGGGTGGCCGACATCCTGGCCCGCTCGGCCCACGAGGCCATCACCCCCTATACGGTCATCGACCCGGCACGCAACCGCGCGCTCATCGAGCGCACCCGCGAGCTGGGCTACTGCGTGTCGGTGCAGGAATTCCTGATGGGCGAGATCGCCGTGTCCGCCCCGGTGGTGGATGCGCGGGGCGAACCCCTGGCCGCCGTGTACATCAGCGCCAAGTACGCCGAGTGGAGCGAGGAGCGCGCCGAGCGCGAGCTGGCGCCCATCGCCCTGGAGACGGCGGGGGCCATCGGCGCGCAGTTCTAGCCGGGGCGCCCGTGCGCCGCGAGCCCCGGAGCCCGTGGGCACCGGAGCCCGGCGCCAAGCCGCGCCCGGGAAAGGGCAGCCCCCGGAAATGAACAGCCCCCGGAAACGGACAGCGCCCGGACATCCGGGCGCTGCTCGTTTTTTCTGGGCCAGGGCGGCGGGACGCGGGCGGCCCGCCGTGGGGTCAGCCCGCGCCCAGCAGGGCGGCGGCGAAGTCGCGGCCGTTGAAGGGCCGCAGGTCTTCCATCTTCTCGCCCAGGCCCACGAAGGTGATGGGCACGCCGAACTGCAGGGCAATGGCCACCACCACCCCGCCCTTGGCCGTGCCGTCGAGCTTGGTCAGCACGATTTCGTCCACCCCGGCGGCCTCGGAGAAGAGCTTGGTCTGCGACAGGGCGTTCTGGCCGGTGGTGGCGTCGAGCACCAGGATGGAGCGGTGCGGCGCGCCGGGGTGCTTCTTGCCCAGCACGGCGCGGATCTTCTTCAGTTCTTCCATGAGGTTGGTCTTGGTGTGCAGGCGCCCGGCGGTGTCCACGAAGAGGATGTCGTAGCCCTCGCGCACGGCCTTGTCCACGGCCTCGAAGGCCACGGCGGCGGGGTCCGCGCCCTCGCCCTTGCCGTAGAAGCCCGCGCCCACGCGCCCGGCCCAGACCTGGAGTTGCTCCATGGCTGCGGCGCGGAAGGTGTCCCCGGCGGCCACGAGCACCTTGCGGCCTTGCATCTGGGCCCGGTGGGCCAGCTTGGCGATGGTCGTGGTCTTGCCCACGCCGTTGACGCCGATGACCAGCACCACCTCGGGCGGGTTCACGGCGCTGATGCGCCGCGCGGTCTTGAACAGGCCCGCCAGCTCCTCGGCCAGGAAGCCCCTGAAGGCCGCCGGGTCGGTGGTGTCGGCCTTGCGGGCGCGCTCGCGCAGGTTGGCCGTGAGCGTGGTGGCGGCCTCGTAGCCCACGTCGGCCATGATCAGGATTTCCTCCAGCTCTTCCCAGAAGCCTTCGTCCATTACCTTATGAGCGGACAAAAGCCCGTCGATGCGCTGGGTGATGCGCTCGCGGGTCTTCTCCAGGCCTTCGGAGAGCTTGACCAGCAGCCGCGAGCGTTCGTCCTCCTCGTCCTCCAGGTCCAGGGCCAGGGCCAAGCGGTATTGCAGCTCCGAGCGGAACTCCTCCACGCGCTCGTATTCCATGGCCTCCAGCCAGGCCGCGAAGCGCGCGCTGAAGTCGCGGGCCTCGGCCTCGGGCGCGCCCAGGGCGCGGAAGAGGAACTCCAGGCGCGCCCAGAGCTGCGGACCCTTATGCGTCACGCCGTCCAGTGCCAGGGTCAGCCACTGCGACAGGCGCGGCTCGGCGGCGCGCAGGGCCAGGGTCAGCTCGCGCTGCCAGGGCTCTGCGGCGGTGACGGCGGTCTCCTGGGGTGCGGCCTGGGCTGCGGGGGCGGGGGCCTCCCCGGCGGGGGCCTGCGCCTGGGGGGCCGGGGCGGGTGCCGCCTCCTGGCCCGGGGTGGCGTCCCCGTCCTTGTTGGACCAGAACTTCAGTCTGCTGAAAAAGCCCATGGCTTGTGTGCTCCTGGTTGGGGGGCCTCCCTGGGGAGGCGGAGGGGGGCCGGCGGGGACGGTGGCGGTCCGCCGCAAAATCGGGTACAGCCTGACCGGGCGGCGCGCGGCCCCGGGGCCGCGCCGCGCCGACAGGGATACTTTGCGCAGATGCCCGCCCGCGTCAAGTGCGGCGGGCCCGGAGGAGGGGACAGTGGACGAGGCCAGGGAACTGAGCGCCAGCGCCGCCCGCGTGCAGCGGGCCCTTGCGGACTGCGGGCTCGAACTGACGGTGACCGAGATGCCCGAGGCCACGCGCACTGCGGCCCAGGCCGCCGCCGTGGTCGGCTGCCAGGTGGCCCAGATCGCCAAGTCCATCGTCTTTCGCGCGCCATACAGCGGGCGCCACGTCCTGGTGGTCACCAGCGGGGCCAACCGCGTGGACACGGCCAAGGTCCGCGCCTTGTTGGGCGAGCCTCTGGAAAAGGCCGACGCGGCCTTCGTGCGCGAGATGACGGGCTACGTCATCGGCGGGGGGCCGCCCCTGGGCCACGCCCATCCGCCCGTGACCTTCCTGGACCGTGATATTTTCCGCCACGACACCGTGTGGGCCGCCGCAGGCACGCCCCACGCCCTGTTCCGCCTGACCCCGCCCGAGCTGGAGCGGGCCTGCGGCGGCACGGTGGCCGACGTGGCCGAGGACTGAGACATGCAAGCAAGCGAGGAGCGCATGAACAATCGCATCAAGGTCAAGGCCGCCCTGGCGGCCACGGCGCCCGCCCAGGGCGTACGCGTCTGCGGCTGGGTGCGCACCCGACGCGAGGGCAAGGGCTTCGCCTTCCTGGAAATCAACGACGGCTCCTGCCTGGCCAACCTCCAGGCCGTGGTGGACGAGGGCCTGCCCGGCTGGGACGACATGCCCCGCGCGGGCACCGGCGCCGCTGTGGAGGTCTCGGGCGACCTGGTGGAATCGCCGGGCAAGGGCCAGCGCTGGGAGCTGCGCGCCACGGCCATGCGCCTGGTGGGCGAGGCCGACCCCGAGAGCTACCCCCTGCAGAAGAAGCGCCACAGCGACGAGTTCCTGCGCTCCATCGCCCACCTGCGCCCGCGCACCAACAAGTTCGGCGCCCTGTTCCGCATCCGCTCCGAGGCCGCCCAGGCCGTGCACGACTTCTTCCGCCAGCGCGGGTTCTCGTGGGTCCACGCGCCGATCATCACCGGCTCGGACTGCGAGGGCGCGGGCGAGATGTTCCGCGTGACCACCCTGGACCCCTACGCGGGCAAGGCCCAGGGCCCGGGGGACGACTTCTTCGGCAAGGCCGCGTCGCTGACCGTCTCCGGCCAGCTGGCGGCGGAGATATTCGCCTGCTCCCTGGGCGACGTGTACACCTTCGGGCCCACCTTCCGCGCCGAGAACTCCAACACCCCGCGCCACGCCGCCGAGTTCTGGATGGTCGAGCCCGAGATGGCCTTCGCCGACCTGACCGACAACATGGACCTGGGCGAGGCGTTCCTCAAATTCCTGGTCGCCCAGCTGCGCGAGCGCTGCGCCGAGGACTTGGCCCTGTTCGCCGCCTGGGTGGACAAGACCCTGGAGGCCACCCTGGACGGCATCCTCGCCGGGCCCTTCGCCCGCGTGTCCTACACCGAGGCCATCGCCCTGCTGGAAAAGGAGGCCACCACGGCCAAGGGCGCCCCGCGCTTCGAGTACCCCGTGTCCTGGGGGCTGGATCTGCAGACCGAACACGAGCGGTTCCTGAGCGAGGAGATCTTCAAGCGCCCGGTCATCGTCCATGACTATCCCAAGGATATCAAGGCCTTCTATATGCGCCAGAACGACGACGGGCGCACCGTGGCGGCCATGGACGTGCTGGTGCCGCGCGTGGGCGAGATCATCGGCGGCAGCCAGCGTGAGGAGCGCGCCGACGTGCTGGCCGCGCGCATCCGCGAGATGGGTCTGCCCGAGGAGGAGTACTGGTGGTACATGGAGCTGCGCCGCTTTGGCAGCGTGCCGCACTCCGGCTTCGGCATGGGCTTCGAGCGCCTGTTGATGATGGTCACGGGCGTGACCAACATCCGCGACGTGATCCCCTGCCCGCGCACGCCCCGGCATCTGGAGTTCTAGGGCGCCGCGCCGCGCGGGGCGCGGCGGGGTGGGGGCAAGGCCCCGGGCGCGGCTCGGGGCGATGCCGGGAGGCCGGGCGCGTCCGGCGCGCCGGGCGGCAGGGGCCGGAGCCGGGGGAGGAGCGACCTTCCCGGGCCCGGCCCCTGGTGCGTCCTGGGGTAGGGCAGGGCGGGGCGTGGGCCCGTGCGGGGGACGGGGGCGTGGGGAGCGGTCGCATCCCCGGGGCCTGGGCGCAGCAGCGGCGCGGGCCACGCCGCAGGCGCTGGGGAGTTGTGCCTTCCGGGGCGCGCGGGCGCAGCCCTGGGGCGCCGCCGCCCGGCACGCCGGGCCGCGCGGCATGGCGCGAGGCCCCTGACGCTCGGGCGCGGCCCTCGGACGCCTGCCGCCAGCCAGCGGCGTTCCCGCGTGCACACGACAGGGCGCGCGGGTGCAGCCCCGGGGCCCTGCGGCCAGGCACGCAGGCCGCGCCCGGGCGGCCTGCGCTGTCGGCGCCAGCCCCGGCGCCCCCGTGACGGCAGGGTCGCCGCAATCAGGCCCGCGCACGGGCGTCCGCCGGACGCCCCGTCCCGCCCGGGCCGGCAGGCCGCCAAACCCAGGCCCGCGCGGCGGCACGTGTGCTGCAAGGCCTTGTCCTCGAACGATTTTCATTCTGTCGCGCCGATTTTCGCGTTTTGTGCCCCGCGCGTGTTGACAGCCTCCGGCCCGGGAGCTATCAAGGACTTGCGTGCTGTTTGAGCGAACAAACAGTGCAGCGAGCTTCGGCATCCGGCCAGGACAAGGGTTCAGGTTGAACGAAAAGCACAGTCTTGCCCCGGCTCCCTCTTGGTTGACGGAAAGGGAAGGTTCGCAGTCCCGGGCGGAGCGGTTCCGCCCGGGGCCGCGACCACGGATCCAGGCCCGAACAAAGGGATTCCCCCCGCCCCGCGCGGGGTGTCCGCCGATACTCCCCGTTCCCTGGCCCCCTGCCCGCGGGGGCCTTTCCTTTTGGTTGCGCGCCGCTGGCGTTGACGCTGTCGGCAAAGGGTTTTAGAAACAGGCTCCGCCACGGGCGGCGGCCTGCAACGGGGCGCCCCCGGGCGCCGGAGGGTGGGACGCATGAGCAAGAAGGACGCTTTGCTGCTGGCGGCCAAGGAGCTGTTCGGCCAGCACGGCTACAACGGGACCACGTTCAAGCTGATTTCCGAGCGTGCCGGGGTCGCCCTGGGCCTGCTCACGCATCACTACGGCAACAAGGAAAAGCTGTTCCTGACTGCCGGGCTGGATGTTTTGGAGCGGATGCTGGGCCGCCTGCGCGAGGCCGTGGCCGGGGCGGGCGACGGGCTGGAGGCCGTGCAGCGCTTCTGCGGGGCCTACCTGGAGTTCTCCCTGGACCCCGGCGAGCACTTCCTGGTGCTGGTGCGCTGCTCGCCCTACAGCGACGTGAACACCCGCGAGGACCGCGAGGTGATGATGCAGAAGTTCGAGGCCGTGCCCGCCATCCTGGAGGCCTGCGTGCGCCGGGGCGTGGAGGACGGCTCCATCCTGCCCCTGCCCCCGCGCGAGACCGCCGGGGCCGTGCAGTGCAACCTGGTCGGCGCGGTGCGCACCCGGCTGCTGACGCCCTACAGCGCGCCCTCGCTCTACGACGACGTGCTGGCCTTCATCACCCGGTCCCTGGCTGCGCCGCGCGGGTAGCGCCAGTGGGGCACCCTTGCAGAGCCATGGAATAGCAGGATATTTTTGAAAGTTTGCCCCGGGCGCAGTTTGTGGTTGACGCGGCGGGGGGATGCGGGCTAGAAGCTGCCTCCCGCACGAGAGGCGCCCCCTGGGGGCAGCGCGCGGGGCCGGGGCAGCCGCCCCGGACCGCCGCCCGGGCAACCGGGCCGCCCACGAAGAAAAATGCGGGCAAGGCGAAAAAGGAGTTGACGGGGCATGCCGCTCCGGGTAAATAGCTCCTCCGCCGCCCGGAAGGGCGACGGGATTGAAAGAAAAGATTGCAGCGAGGGGTTGACGGGGCCAGTGGTTCCGGGTAGATACCTCGCTCCGCCTGGGAGGGCGGGGGTTCTGAAAAGAACTTGCGAAAAGGGTTGACGAGCTCGGGATGACCGGGTAGAAGCTGCCCTCCGGTGTGAACGCGCCGGGCTTGAAAGAGGGAAGGTGTTGACGCTCTGGCGAGGCTGGGGTAGAGTACACTTTCCGCCCGCCCCGACGAGAGTCGGCGGAGCCGGCCAGGGTGCCGGGTCTGGAAGGGAAGGTTCTTTGACAATTAAATAGCGAGTCGGGGAGGTCGTGAGCGATCACGGCTTCCGGAAAATAATCGCTTTGCGATTCAATCAGGAATCGTAACCAAGATACTACTCTCA